>QHSV01000015.1 GCA_003221655.1 Candidatus Rokuibacteriota bacterium | reverse complement strand
AGCGCGGCCAGGAACGCGTTGGCGAGCAGCAGGCCAAGGCCGCCCATCGAGCGCAGGGTGAGCCGTAGGCAGACGACCCATCCGATCAGCAGGACGACGCCGACGAACACGGTCGGCGGACGCCACTCGAAGCCGGTGCTCTTCACCCACGCGTAGTACGAGTAATGGGTGGGATTGTAGGTGGCGCCGGCCACCAGCAGCGCGAGGGCGAATCGGGCAAGGAAACCGCCGAGCGTGAGCCGGGCGCCGGCGACCATCTCCGCCATCATACCGCACGGCTCACGGAGCGGTCGCCCATCGCCCGCCGGGGTCGGCGTCCTACCATCGGCGCGCCGACTTGCCGGAGGATCACGCCACGTCCTGAGCTGGCTGAGGCCGCTACCGCCCGGCGAATGCGCGATTTTCCAACCGGCTCAAGAGTCGCACCACGGGCCACAGCATCAGGAAGTAAACGATCGCCGCCACCACGATGGGCGTCGGGTTGTAGGTGATGCTCTGCGCCTGACGCGCCTGGTACAGGAGCTCGGGCACGGCCACCACGCTGCCGAGCGAGGTGAGCTTCACCACCTCGAGCGTGTTGGAGAGCAGGTCGGGCAGCACGTTACGCACCGCCTGGGGCAGCACGACGTAGGCCATGGCCTGCAGGCGGGAGAGGCCGGTGGAGCGCGCGGCCTCGACCTGGCCGGCCGGCACGGAATCGATTCCGGCTCTCAAGATTTCGCCGTAGTAGGCGCCGGTGTTGAGGAAGAAGGCGACTGCCACACAGACGAAGCCGCCCAGCTCCAGCCCGGCGAACGGCAGTCCGGCGAACAATAAGATAAGCAGCACCAGGGGTGGAAAGGCGCGGAAGAAATCGACCCAGGCCATCAGCGGCCAGCGCAACGCGGGATTCTTCACGCTCGCCAGCAGCGCCAGGATCAGCCCGCCGATCAGGCCGAGCGGCACGACGAGCAGCGACAGTAGCACGGTGTTCCGCAGGCCCGCCATCACGATGGGCCAGGACGCGGCGATGATCTCCGGGTTGAAGAAGGTCTGGATCATCGCTTCCACGCGAACTTGGTCTCGACCCAGCGGGCGGCCACCACGACGGGGAAGAACAGCACGACGTAAGCCGCGGCGCCCATCATCAGCGGCGAGGGATTGTAGGAGTTGGACATCGCCGAGCTCGCCTGCCCCAGGATCTCGGTGACGGCGACGACCGTTCCGAGCGCTGTGCCCTTGGTGATGGCGATGGTGCGGTTGGTGAGCGGCGGGATGGTCAGCCGGAAGGCCTGCGGCAGCACGACGTTCATCAGGGTCTGGCCGAATGACAGGCCGGTCGAGCGCGCGGCCTCCCACTGGCCCTTGGCCACCGAGGTGATCCCGGCCCAGAAGATCTCCTCGGAGAAGGCCATCAGCACCAAGGCGAGCGACAGCCAGGTCGAGACGAAGCCGGAAGGCGAGAGGTCGACGCTGGGCAGGCCGAAGTAGATCAGCACGATGACGACCAGCGGCGGCAGCGAGCGGAACAGGTCGACGATGCCGATGATCAGCCAGTTGAGTGGCCGGATGCCGAGGCTTCTGAGCAGCGCCAGGGCCAGGCCGGCGGCGATGCCCGTGACGACGATGAAGAGGGCAAGCTCGATCGTGACCACCACGCCGGACAGGATGTCCGGCAGGTACTTGAGCATGACCGTGGCGTTGAAGAACGTATCGACGAAGCGGTCGAGATTGCCTCTCAATGCTGCTGGATCTGGCCGATGAAGGAGCGCGTGCGCTCGTGGGCCGGGTGCTCGAAGATCGCGGCGGGCGGCCCCTGCTCCACGATGGAGCCCTCGTCCATGAACACCACCCGGTCGGCGGCGTTGCGGGCAAAGCCCATCTCGTGGCTGACCACGATCATGGTCATGCCGCTTTCGCGCAAGGAGCGCATGACCTCGAGCACCGAGCCCACCAGCTCCGGATCGAGCGCGCTGGTCGGCTCGTCGAACAACATGACCCGGGGCTCCAGCGCGATCGAGCGCGCGATAGCAACCCGCTGCTGCTGGCCGCCCGAGAGCTGACCCGGCGTGTGGCCAGCTCGGTCGGCGAGGCCGACCCGCTCCAGTGCGGCCTTGCCTAGCGCATCGGCGCTGGCGCGCGACTTGCCCGCGACCTTGCGGAGCGCGAGCGTCACGTTGCCGAGCGCCGTCATGTGCGGATAGAGGTTGAAGGACTGGAACACCATGCCGATGCGCTGGCGGGCATGGTTGATGTCGGTCCGCGGGTCGAGCATGTCGATGCCGTCCACCACCACGCTGCCGGAGGACGGCTCCTCCAGCCGGTTGAGGCATCGCAGCAAGGTCGACTTGCCCGAGCCCGACGGCCCGATGACGAACACCAGCTCGCGTTCGGCCACCCTGAGGTCGACGCCCTTCAGAACGTGAAGAGCGCCGAAATGCTTGTGGAGGCCGCGGGCGTCGACGATCGGTCTGTTCACTTGCTCAGGTCAGTTGCACCTGAGCTCGTGCGGCGTCGGGTCGTAGCCCGGCATGCCCGGTGGGCCGTAGCCCGGCGTGATGACCACCTCGAGGCCGTCAGCCGGCGGCTTGCGGCCAAACCACTTCTCGGAAAGCCTGGCGATCGTGCCGTCCTTCTTCATGCAGTCGAGCGCATCCTGGAGCTCCGCGCGGAGCTTCGGGTTGTTCTTGGGCACCGGCGCCGCCCAGTGGGCGCGCGTGTCCTTGAGCTCGAGGTCGGCCACGAACTGCGGGTTCTTCGACGCGGCGTAGACGATGGTGGTGTTGCCGCCGAGGGTCGTGTAGGCGCGGCTCGAGAGGACCGCCTGGGTGGCGTCCGGCTGGGTATCGTAGACCTGCACGGTGAAGCCGTGCTCGGCGCCCTTGGCCTTGGACAGCGTCTCGTAGGGCGTGCCCTTGTTGACGGAGACCGACTTGCCCTTGAGGTCGGCCCAGTCCTTGATCGGCTCCGAGCCCTTCTTGATGCCGAACTGGTACGCGGTCCACAGGTAGCCCGCGGTGAACAGCATGTTCTCCGCCCGCTCCTTGGTCACCGTCGTCGGCGCGGCGATGAAGTCGTAGCGGCCGGACTGCATACCCGGGATCAGGGTCGAGAAGCTCACCGCGTCGATCGTGATCTCGCGCTTCATGCGGCGCGCCACCTCGGTGAAGAGGTCGATCTGGAAGCCCTCGACGCCGCCGCCCAGCTTGGGCATGGCGTGCGGGGCGAAGGTGCCGTCGACGCCGGTCCTGAGCGGTGGAAGTTTCTCCTGGGCGAGCGCGGGAGCCCCGCAGAGAAGCGCGGCTGCAGCAATGGCGGCAAAGCGACGTTGCATCATGATGAGCCTCCCAAAGAACGCGTGGTCTTCTTGCGTGTCGAGCACCCGTGCAGGGAGCAACCGTAGATGAGGGCCTGCTCGAATCGGCGCGTCAAGGTCGCGCCGATCCTGTCAGAGCGCGCGGGACAAGTCAAACCGGAACCTTGAGGCGTCGAGCGGCCTATTGTTCGGCGGCGCCTATTCGATCACTTGATCCACTTGAAGAGATCCATTCCAGCTGAGGCATCGTGCCTCGGGAACTCGGGCGATCTACCCGACGGTCCGCAGCTTTCTCTATGTAGTGCCCGCTTTTGTGGTTTCATCATGCCGATTCGGACATCATTGATGCGGGCGAGTCGCCGATAGCGGCGCCCGGGCGTCCTGGCCGTGCAGGCTCGACGACGAGAGGAGGGCGCGATGATCGCACTCGACATCAACGGCAAACGTCAGAACGTCGACGTGCCTGGCGAGACCCCTCTGCTGTGGACGCTACGGGATGAGCTAGGGCTCACCGGCAGCAAGTTCGGCTGCGGCATGGCGCTTTGCGGAGCCTGCACCGTGCACGTCGACGGCCAGGCGGTACGCTCGTGCATCACGCCAATCTCGGCGGTGGTGAACAGCAAGGTCGTGACCATCGAGGCCGTCGGTGGCGAGCCCGTCGGCAAGGCTCTGCAGGCGGCGTGGGTCGAGAACGGCGTACCGCAGTGTGGCTACTGCCAGGCCGGCCAGATCATGTCCGCGGCCGCGCTGCTGCGGCGCACGCCGAAGCCCACCGATGCCCAGATCGACGAGGCCATGGGCGGCAATATTTGTCGCTGCGGGACATACACGCGGATCCGCGCCGCCATCAAGCAGGCTGCAGCCAGGCAGGGAGGAACGCGATGAGCGCGCCCGTCGATCGCGTGCTGCGTGCGGGCGCGGAGGCGTCGTCCGAGAAGTCCGTGGTGCTGGCCAACGTGAGCAGGCGCCGGTTCTTGCAAGGGATGTCGCTCGGCGGCCTCGTGCTGGCCGTCGGATTCCGGTCGGCTACGGCTGCCGACGAGCCCAAGAAGTACGGCGCCGACGGGATGCCCAACGGATGGGTCGACAATCCGCTGGCCTTCGTCTCCATCGCCGAGGACGGAACGGTCACGATCGTCTGCCACCGCTCGGAGATGGGGCAGGGGGTCCGGACCGGCATGCCGATGATCGTGGCCGACGAGCTGGAGGCCGACTGGAAGCGTGTGCGCGTGGCCCAGGCGTCCGGTGACGAGAAGCGGTTCGGCAACCAGGATACCGACGGCTCGCGCAGCACTCGCCATTTCTTCGAGCCCATGCGCCGCTGTGGCGCCGCCGCGCGCACCATGCTGGAGGCCGCGGCCGCCGATCGCTGGAAGGTGCCGGTGAGCGAAGTGGCCGCCAAGAATCACGAGGTCGTCCACCGTCCAACCGGCCGCCGCCTCGGATATGGCGCGCTCGCGAAGGCCGCCGCCACTCAGCCAGTTCCCGCCCGGGCCACGCTGCGTCTCAAGGATCCGAAGGACTTCCGTTACATCGGCAAGGGACAGCTGAAGCTGGTCGATGCGGTCGACATCGCGAATGGAAAGGCGCAGTACGGCATCGACACCCGGCTGGACAGCATGCTCTACGCGGTCGTGGCCCGTCCTCCGGTCCTGGGCGGCAAGGTGGCCAGCGTCGACGACGCCGAGGCGCTCAAAGTGCCGGGGGTGGTGAAGGTCGTCCGGATCGAGAGCAGTCCGCCACCCGCGCACTTCAATCCCGTCGGCGGCGTCGCGGTGCTGGCGCGCAACACCTGGGCCGCCATGCAGGGCCGCCGGGCGCTGAAGATCACGTGGGACGACGGACCGAACGCCAGCTATGACTCGACGGCGTACAAGGCCAGTCTCGAGGAGTCCGCGCGCAAGCCCGCCAAAGTCGTGCGCAACGACGGTGACTTCGCCGCGGCCTCGGCCGGAGCCGCGAAGCGCCTCCAGGCCGAGTACTACGTCCCGCACCTCGCGCACGCGACGATGGAGCCGCCGGCCGCCGCCGCCCGCATCACCGGCGGTAAGTGCGAGGTCTGGGGAGGCTTCCAGTCGCCCCAGGCCGCGCGCGATCTTGTGGCGAAGCGGCTCGGCATGTCAGCCGACGACGTCACCGTGCACGTGACGCTTCTGGGCGGCGGCTTCGGGCGCAAGTCCAAGCCGGACTACGGCATCGAGGCGGCCGTGCTGTCGAAGGCCGTCGACGGCAAGCCGGTCAAGGTGACGTGGACGCGCGAGGACGATCTGCACAACTCCTATTACCACACGGTGTCGGTCGAGCATCTCGAGGCCGGCGTCGACGCGCAGGGCAAGCCGGTGGCGTGGCTGCACCGCACCGTGGCGCCCACGATCATCTCGACCTTCAACGCCGACGCGAAGAACGAGGCGCCCCTCGAGCTCGGTATGGGCGTCATCAACGTGCCGTTCGCGATCCCCAACGTCCGCATCGAGAACCCGGAGGCGATCGCCCATACACGGATCGGATGGTTCCGGTCGGTCTCGAACATTCCCCATGCGTTCGCGGTCCAGTCGTTCGTGGCCGAGCTGGCCGCGGCGGCGGGCCGGGACCCGAAGGACTTCCTGCTGGAGGTGATCGGCCCCGCCCGCCAGGTCAGCCCGGAGACGCTGGGCGACACCTGGAATCACGGCGAGTCGCCCGAGCGGTATCCGGTGGACACCGGGCGCCTGCGGCGCGTCGTGGAGACGGTGGCTCGTGAGTCGGGCTGGGGCAGGAAGCTGCCCAAGGGGCGCGGGCTCGGCATCGCCGGCCACTACAGTTTCGTGAGCTACGTCGCGGCGGTCGTGGAGGTCGCCGTCGACGCCAAAGGCGCGGTGACGATTCCCCGGGTCGACGTCGCCGTGGACTGCGGCCCGACCGTCAATCCGGATCGCGTCCGAGCGCAAATGGAAGGCGCGACCGTCATGGGCGTCGGAATCGCGACGCTCGGTGAAATTAGCTTCAAGAGCGGGCGCGTCGAGCAGAACAACTTCGACTCCTACCAAGTGACACGCATCACAGAGGCGCCGCGGGTCATCCGGGTGCACATCATCCCCGGCGGCGACTACAGCAAGCCGATGGGCGGTGTCGGCGAACCGGGCGTGCCCCCGATCCCGCCCGCGCTGTGCAACGCGATCTACGCAGCGACCGGCAAGCGAATCCGTCGCCTGCCGATCCGCGATCAGCTGACGGTGTGACCCCGCCAAGCACGAGGCGCCGCCCACCGCGGCGCTCCGTGCTTGCGTTGACCCTCCTCGGATCGCGCGTCGCCGTCGTCGTGGTCCACGGCATCGCCGATCCACGTGCGGGATGGGCGAGGTATGGCTCCTGAGCCAAGATCGCGGATCCTGAAGCCTTCGGGAACGACGGCAACCCCGAGGCCGTTCGGGGTGCCTTCGCAAACCGCTCATGCAACGGTGCCGATGTGGAGGCCCCCGACGTCGTGAACTTCCCGAAGTACAATACGAGGCAGATGCAGCTCCATGAGCCAGCACAGGTATTCGCGGACGTTAGTGACTGCGCTGCCCGACTGGAGTGGGAAGCCCGCCGCAACCCGGCACTAGCTGTCCTGGCGTGGCGCCGGGCAGGGCAACCGATGACCCGCGCCCGGCGCGGGGCCCTGCTCCTCGCGTTCTGCTTGCTCGCCTCGGCTGCGACGGTCCACGCGGAGTGCGCGTGGGCGCCTTGGAAACAGGCGCTCGTGAAGAACCCGGCGGAGACGCCGGCGGCCCCGCCGTCGGCTGTCGCGACTCTGGACAAGATCAATTGGCTCACCGCCGAAGCCGACTTGGCAGCACAGGCCGTCGATGCGGAGGCCGAAAAGCCGCTACCGCAGCAACGTGAAGCACTCTACCGCGCCGCACTTGCGTGCGGGGCCGATCTCATTCGACTCATCAATACGATCGAGGGGAGATTGCCGCGGCTCGAGGCCCGAGTGAATGCGACGATGACCAGGGCAATCGGGGGCCTTGAGCGGATCGCAAATGGAAGATTGTTGATCGGCATGAGCGCCGAGCAGGTGGACAGATCTGACGATCAGGCCGCGCGACCGATTTCCGGATTTCGCACCGGGTCCGGGCAGAACGCCCTGTGCCGGAGAGACTCTCCCCGGGGCGTTTAGGACCTAATCAGCTTAACGTTGTGCGATAATCAGGCGTTTGCGAGGCGTGCCGCCTGGCACGGCCGTTGCAATTGTTAATAGAACGCTATGACGTCTCACTACGACTGTTTGATTGGCAGGTGACGATGTCCAGACTGCACTCGAGCGTCGGTGTCCCTTGGGTCGTGACCATCGTGTCGATGGCCATGATCCTCATGGCTGTTGCGACCGGAGAAGCGCAGGAGGTGAGGCTCCAGAACCCGTTGCAGCAGCCTTCGCCGAGTCCGGTCATCGACCCGTTTCTCCCGGAGCTCCAGGAGCGTACCTTCCGCTTCTTTTGGGACACCGCCAATCCCGAGAACGGGCTGATCCCGGACCGGTATCCCACGCCGTCGTACTCCAGCATCGCCGCGGTGGGCTTCGCCCTCACCACGTATCCCATCGGCGTCGAGCGTGGCTACATCACGCGCCAGCAGGCACAGCAACGCGTGCTCGCGACGCTCCGGTTCTTTGCCAGGGCTCCGCAGGGTTCCGAGGCTCGGGGTGGGACCGGTCACCGGGGATTCTTTTATCACTTCCTGGACATGAAGACGGGCGAACGCTTCGAGGACAGTGAGCTGTCGACTGTCGATACCGCTATCCTGCTCGCCGGCGCGCTGTTCTGTCAGTCCTACTTCGACGGCTCGGACCCCGAGGAAGTGGAAATTCGCTCTCTCGTGGACAACATCTACCGGCGTGTCGACTGGCGATGGGCACAGCCCCAGGCGCCCGCCATCAGCCTCGGCTGGTCACCCGAAGAAGGGTTCCTGAAATACGACTGGCGAGGCTACAACGAGGCCATGCTCGTGTACCTCCTGGCGCTCGGCTCGCCCACCTTTCCCGTGGGCCTCGACGCCTGGGCGGAATGGACGAGCACCTACGACAAGCACTGGGGCACGTTCTTCGGTCAGGAATTCCTGAGCTTTCCACCGCTGTTCGGTCATCAATACACGCACGTGTGGACCGATCTCCGCGACATCCGCGATCCCTACATGAAGCGGCGCGGCCTCGACTACTTCGAGAACAGCCGACGCGCGGTCTACGCTCAGCAAGCGTACGCAGTCGCCAACCCGCGTCGTTGCCTGGACTACAGCGCAACCATCTGGGGGATCACCGCCAGCGATGGGCCGGCTGACGTCGAGATCGAGGACGCCAGCGGGCGCCGACGGTTTCGCACCTACTCGGCGCGCGGCATCGACCACACGGGCAAGCACGACGACTGTACGCTGGCGCCGACGGCGGTCGTCGCCTCCATGCCGTTCGCGCCGGAGCTGGTCATCCCGGCCACCCTCGAGATGCATCGCCGCTTCGGCCAGCACATTTACTCGAAGTACGGCTTTCTCGACGCCTTCAACCGAACCTTCATCTTCGACGTCCCCCTCCGGCACGGCCGTCGCGTCCCCGAGTTCGGTTGGGTCGCTGGTGACTACCTCGGCATCGACCAGGGGGCCATCCTCGCCATGATCGAGAACTACCGCAGCGCGCTGGTCTGGCGCGTGATGCGCAAGAACCCGTACCTGCGTCGGGGCCTCGAGCAGGCCGGCTTCTCGGGTGGTTGGCTCACCGGCCGCGGTCAATAGCTCTCGGACGGGTCTGGCCCGGGCCGCTATCCTCGGTCTCGTCGCGGCGCTGACGCTCGCCGCCGGCTGCGGCTCCTCGTCCTCGCGCGAAACCGTTCTCCGCTTCTGGGCCATGGGTCGCGAGGGCGAGGTGGTGGCCGAGCTGCTCTCCGAGTTCGAACGCAGCCACCCCGGCATCCACGTGAAGGTGCAGCAGCTGCCGTGGACAGCGGCCCACGAGAAGTTGCTCACCGCTTTTGCCGGAGACGCCACCCCGGATCTCTGCCAGCTCGGCAATACGTGGATCCCTGAGCTCGTCGCGCTGAACGCGCTCGAACCGCTCGACCAGTACGCGGCCGCCTCGCCGATCGTCGACCCCGCCGACTACTTCGCCGGGGTCTGGGACACGAACCGGGTCGACGGCAAGCTCTATGGTGTACCGTGGTACGTGGATACGCGCCTGGTGTTTTACCGTCGGGATCTGCTGAGGCAGGCCGGGTTCTCCGCACCGCCGAGGTCGTGGCACGAGTGGAAACGGATGCTGGCCGCCGTCGACACACACGCGCGTCCTGATCGCTATGCGATTCTGCTGCCGCTCAACGAGTTCGAGCCGCTCCTTGCTCTCGCCTTGCAGCAGGACGAGCCCCTCCTGCGTGAGGACGGGCGGTGGGGCAACTTCGGTGGGGCTGGCTTCCGCCGCGCGTTGGAGTTCTATCTGGAGATGTTCCAGCGCGGCTGGGCGCCGGCGCTGGGTAATGCGGCCATCGCCAACGTGTGGAACGAGTTCGGACGTGGTCGATTCGCCTTCTACGTGTCGGGTCCCTGGAACATCGGCGAATTCCACCGCCGGTTGCCGGCCGAACAGCAGGATAGCTGGATGACGGCGCCGTTGCCGGGGCCGGACGGTCCTGGCGCCTCGATCGCCGGCGGCTCGAGCCTCGTGGTGTTCCGGGCGTCTCGCCACCAGGCCGCGGCGTGGCGCCTCATCGAGTTCCTCTCGCAGCCGGCGGTGCAGCGCCGGTTCCACGCGCTGACCGGCGACCTGCCGCCGCGACGCGCCACGTGGACGGATCCGGGGCTGGCGGCCGACGTCCACGCACGCGCCTTCCGCGAGCAGCTCGAGCGAGTCAAGCCGGCCCCCAAAGTGCCGGAGTGGGAGCGCATCACCACCGAAATGCGCCTGGTTGCCGAGCGCGCCGTGCACGGCCAGCTGTCGGTGGAGCAGGCCGCCCGAGAGCTCGATGCGCGCGCCGATCGGATCCTCGAAAAGCGTCGCTGGCTCCTCGGACGGAGAGGCGCCGGTTGAGAAACGTGGGCGCTGCGTGGTGCTTCGTCGCGCCCGCCCTGCTGGTCATCGCCGTGTTCTTCTTCTTGCCCGTGGTCGCGGGGCTGGCGATGAGCCTCACCGACTTCGACATCTACGCGCTCGCGGACAGCGGGAATCTGCGTCTGGTCGGTCTCCAGAACTATGCGCAGCTGCTCCAGACACCGCTCTTCTGGCAGGCGTTCGGGAACACGCTCTACTTCGTGGTCGTCGGCGTGCCCTTGTCCATCACCGTCTCGTTCGGGGCAGCCCTGCTGCTGCACTCCCGACTGGTCAAATTCCAGGCCTTCTTCCGCACGGCGCTCTTCGCCCCGGTTGTCACGACGCTGGTGGCCGTCGCCGTCATCTGGCGTTACCTGTTCCACCCGCACTACGGACTGCTCAACTACGCGCTGGGTCTTCTCGGCATTCCCCCCATCGACTGGCTGGGCGATCCACACTGGGCCATGCCCGCAATCATCGTTTTCGCCGTGTGGAAGAACTTCGGCTACAACATGATCATCCTCCTGGCCGGGTTGCAGAGCATCCCTGGGCAGCTCTACGAGGCGGCGCGCATCGATGGCGCGTCGATGTGGCAGCAGTTCCGCCACGTCACGCTGCCGATGCTCGCCCCCATCGTCACGATGGTGAACATCCTCACCATCGCCGGCTATTTCCAGCTCTTCGCCGAGCCCTACGTGATGACGCAGGGGGGCCCGCTGCAGAGCACGGTGAGCGTGCTCTACTTCATGTACGAGGAAGGCTTCAAGTGGTGGAATCTGGGCTCGGCCTCCGCTGTCGCCTTCGTGCTGTTCCTGTTCATCTTCTGCGTGACGGCCGTGCAACTGCGGCTCGCGCGATGGCAGTCTGCCGCGTGAGGCCCCGCCTGGCGGGACTGCTCGTGAACGGCCTCTTGCTCGGTGGCGCCACGATCACGCTCTTGCCGCTCGTGTGGATGGTCTCGGTGTCGTTGATGTCGCCCGGTGAGGCCAGCGCGTTCCCGCCACCGCTGCTGCCGGGCCGGGTGACGTTCGCGAACTACCGGGAGCTCTTCGCGCATGCGGGCATGGGGCGCTACCTGGTCAACAGCGTCGTGCTCACGATCGTGGTGACGCTCGTGTCGGTGCTGTTCAACGTCGCGGCCGGCTACGCTTTCGCCAAGCTCCGCTTCGCGGGTCGGGACCGGATCTTCAAGGTGCTCCTCGGGGCGCTCGTGATTCCCTCGCAAGTCGCCATGGTGCCGCTCTTCTTGCTGCTCAAGCAGCTCGGACTCGTGAACACCTATGGCGGCGTGATCGTCCCGGCCATGGCCGGCATCTTCGGTATCTTCGTGGTGCGCCAGTACGCGCTGTCTATTCCGGACGACCTGCTCGAAGCGGCGCGCATCGATGGCGCGAACGAGTTCCGTATCTTCCGCTCGGTGATCGCGCCGGTGCTGAAGCCTATCGTCGTGACGCTTGCGGTGTTCACGTCGCTCGGCACCTGGAACGACTTCATGTGGCCGCTCATCGTGCTCAACGATAGCGAGCTCTACACCTTGCCGGTCGCGCTCGCCAGCCTGTCGCGCGAGCACGTTCAGGACAACGAATTGATGATGGCGGGCTCTGTCCTCACGACACTTCCCGTGCTGCTCGTGTTCCTGGTGCTCCAGCGGTACTACATCGAGGGCCTCACGCTCGGAAGCGTGAAGGGATGACGCGAGGCGCCGCGGCAGCACGCCGACCGCGCCGCGCCACGCGCCACGTCCTGGCGGCGCTCGGCCTCGCGCTCGCCGCGTGGGGGACACCACGCCCAGCGCACCCGTCCGCGGTGCGGGTGCTCGATGCCTTCGAGGATATGTCGCCGTGGAAAGCCGTGGCGTCCGACGGCGTGCAGGCCGCGGTGCATCCGACGGAAGGTGTGCGGGGGCGCGGTCTGCGCCTCGACTTCGACCTGGCCGGAACTGCTGGGTATGCGCTGGCGCGGCGGATGCTGCCGCTCGACGTACCGCCACACTACGAGATCACGTTCTATCTGCGCGCCGACGCGCCCGCCAACAATTTCCAGATCAAGCTGGTGGACGCGAGCGGCGAGAACGTCTGGTGGGTCCACCGGCCCGATTTCGAGTTTCCGCGTGAGTGGCAGCTCGTCAGGATCAAGAAGCGCCACATCGAATTCGCGTGGGGACCCACCAAGGAACGCACGCTGCGCCATGCCGCCGCCATCGAGTTCGTGGTGGCGGCCGGTCGCGGTGGCGGCCGCGGCTCAGTGTACGTGAGCCAACTCGCGCTGCGCGTGCTGGTCGACGAGCCAGCCGTTCCGCCGCCCGTGGTGCAGGCTTCGTCGTGGTCGTCTGGCGCCGGCCCGTCGCTGGCGATCGACGGCTCCGTCGCGACCGCCTGGAAGAGCGACCCCGCCGCAGGCCCCGCTCAGGCATTCACCATCGACTTCCATCGGCCGCGCGAGTTCGGCGGCCTGGCCCTGCGCTGGCTCACCGGCGCGCATGCCTCCCGGTACGACGTTCAGTTCTCCGAAGACGGCGTGCGCTGGCGAACGGTGCGCAGCGTGGTCGACGGCCGCGGCGGCCCCGACGCCCTGCTCCTGCCCGAGGCGGAGACGCGGTTCCTGCGCCTCGCACTCCACGACGGCCCAGCGCGTGCGTATGGCCTGGCCGAGCTGGAGATCAAGGACCCCGCATTCGGCGCCTCACCGAACGCTTTCTTTCAAGCCGTGGCTCGCGAGTCCCCGCGCGGCACGTACCCGCGCGGCGTGTCCGGCGAGCAGACGGCCTGGACCCTCGTCGGCATCGACGGCGGCGACGAGAGCGGTCTGCTGTCCGAGGACGGTGCGCTCGAGGTCTCGAAGGGCGGGTTCTCAATCGAGCCGTTCATCGTGGCCGATTCGCGCGTCGTCACCTGGGCCGACGTCAAGGTAGGTCAATTCCTGGTCGATCGATATCTGCCGATTCCCGGGGTGACGTGGCGCCAGGCCCGGTGGGAATTGCGCGTGTCGGCCTTCGCGGCGGGCTCACGCGGTGACTCCCGACTGGTCGCGCGCTACGAGGTCCGGAATCTGACCGGCCAGCCCCTGCCGGTCCACCTCGTACTGGCCATGCGTCCGTTCCAGGTCAACCCCCCAGCCCAGTTCCTCAACATGGTCGGTGGCGCCAGCGCCATCCGCCACATCGAATGGGACGGCACGACGCTCTCGGTCAACACCGATCGCAGGATCTTCCCCTTGCGCGTGCCGGACCGCGTCGGGGCCTTCCCGTTCGATGCTGGTCCGATTCCGCGCCTGCTCAGCGCCCCTGACTGGGCTGGCCTGTCCGAGGTTCATGACGCGTTCGGTTACGCGTCGGCCGCGCTCGGCTACCACGTGACGCTGGCGCCCCACGCCAGCACGACCGTGGGCGTCGTCGTGCCGCTGTCGGGGCCGCGGGTCCGGCCGGATCTCAGGGGAGAGGCGCCGACGAGGTGGATGAACCGCGAGCAAGCCGCCGTCGCCGCGGCATGGCGCGAGCGTCTGCATCGCGTCTCCATCGATGTGCCCGCGCCGGGCCGGCCGTTGATCGCCGCGCTCCACACCTCGCTGGCGCACGTACTCATCACGCGCGACGGTTCGGTGCTGCGGCCGGGGACGAGATCCTACGCGCGCTCGTGGATCCGTGACGGTGCGATGATCGCGGAGTCGCTGCTCCGAGTCGGCCACGCCGGCGTCGCGGCCGACTACCTGCGCTGGTATGCGCGGCACCAGTTCGCCAGCGGCAAGATTCCCTGCTGCGTCGACGAGCGCGGGGCCGATCCCGTACCCGAACACGACAGCGCCGGTGAGCTGATCTTCCTCGCCGCCGAGGTGTATCGCTACACGAACGATCATCGGCTGCTCGAGGAGATGTGGCCCCACGTCGAGGCCGCCGCCCGGTATCTCGAGTCTCTGCGGCAATCCGAGCGCACCGACGCCAATCTGGCCCCCGCGACCCGCGCATTCTACGGGCTGCTTCCGGCGTCGATCAGTCACGAAGGCTATTCGGCCAAGCCGATGCACTCATACTGGGACGACTTTTGGGCGCTGAAGGGCTATAACGGCGCCATCGCGATCGCGACTGCGCTGCGCCACCGCGATGCCGCGAGCCGGCTCGAGATGCAGCGCGAGGAATTTCGCATCGATCTCGGAGCATCGCTTCGTCATGCCACCGCCGCCCACGCGATCGCGTACCTTCCCGGCTCCGCGGAGCTCGGCGATTTCGACCCCACGTCGTCGACCATCGCGATCGCGCCAGCCGGCGAGCTTCACCGTCTCCCTGCCGACCTGATCCTCGCGACGTATGAGCGGTACTGGCGTGAATTCGTCGCCCGGCGGGACGGCCGCACCGCGTGGGAGGACTACACGCCATACGAGATCCGGACGGTGGGCACCTTCGTGCGCCTGGGCTGGCGCGACCGGGCGCACGAGCTCCTCGCGTTCTTCCTGGCTGGCCGTCGTCCCCCGGCGTGGAACCAGTGGCCCGAGGTGGTCGGCCGCGATCCGAGGCAGCCGCGCTTCGTGGGCGACCTGCCGCACGGCTGGGTCGCCTCGGATTTCATCCGGGCGGTGCTGGATCTCTTCGCTTACGAACGAGAGGGCGACCACGCGCTCGTGCTCGCCGGGGGCGTGCCAGCGGAATGGCTCGAGGGATCCGGCGTGGCGGTGAAGGACTTGCGCACGCCGTATGGGCTCTTGAGGTATTCACTCAAGAAGAAGGGCGGAAGCGTCATTCTCCACGTGGCCGGCGGATCGCGTGTGCCGCCCGGCGGTTTGGCGTTCGTCTGGCCGGGCAAGCGTCCGCCACCGCCCGACGCCCGCGTCAATGGCAAGGCGGCGCCGTGGCACGGCTCGGAGCTGCGTTTTCACGAGCTGCCGGCGAAAGTGGTCGTCAATGGGAACCCATGAGCATGGCCGGACCCCAATGATCGAGTTTCCCCAGCACTTCCTCTGGGGCACCGCGACGTCGGCCTATCAGATCGAAGGTTCGCCGCTTGCCGACGGAGCCGGTGCCAGTATCTGGCACCGCTTCACGCACACGCCGAACCTGGTGCGCGATGGGGCCACCGGTGATGTCGCCTGCGACCACTACCGACGGTTCCTCGACGACGTCGCATTGATGCGGAGTTTCGGAACGAACGCCTATCGCTTCAGCACGTCCTGGAGCCGGGTCATGCCTCTGGGGCGAAACGCGGTGAACCCGGCGGGCCTCGACTTTTATGACCGGCTCGTCGATGCGCTGCTCGCCAACGGCATCGAGCCCATGGTGACGCTGTATCACTGGGATCTCCCGGCCGCCCTGGACGACCTGGGCGGCTGGCTCAATCCAGAGATCGCGAAGTGGTTCGCCGAGTACGCGGCAGTCGTGTTCAGGCGGCTGGACGGCCGGGTGAAAATGTGGGCGACGCTGAACGAGCCGTGGGTCGTCACCGACGGCGGCTACTTGCACGGTGCGCTCGCCCCCGGCCACCGGAACCGCTTCGAGGCGCCGATCGCCACGCATCACCTGCTGCGGGCGCACGCGGAGGCGGTGAAGACGTATCGCGCCGAGGGACGTCACCGCATCGGCATCGTCGTGAACCTCGAGCCGAAATACCCCGCGTCGCATAATCCGACCGATCGGGCTTCGGCGTTGCGCGCCGATGCCTACATGAACCGCCAGTATCTTGATCCCATCTTCCTCGGCCGTTATCCGGAGGAACTGGGCCAGATGTTCGGCGAGGCGTGGCCACAATGGCCGGCCGACGACTTCGCGCTCATCCAGCAACCCATCGACTTTCTCGGCGTCAACTACTACACGCGCAGCGTCACGCGCTTCGATCCCCACGCCTGGCTCTTGCAGGCGTCGCCGGTGCCCCAGAAGCGCGCGACCTATACCGAGACCGGCTGGGAGGTGTTCGCGCCGGCGTTGACCGATACCCTCGTCTGGGTCAAGGGCCGTTACGGTAATCCGCCAATCTATGTCACCGAGAACGGGGCTGCGTTCTTCGATCCGCCGGTCGTCGAGGGCAACCGTGTCGCCGACCCCCTGCGCGTCGACTATCTGCGCAAGCACATCAAGGCCGTCCACGCCGCGATCGAACACGGTGTCGATGTGCGCGGATACTTCGTATGGTCGCTCCTCGACAATTTCGAGTGGCGCCTCGGCTATTCCAAGCGCTTCGGGATTGTGCACGTCGACTTCGATACGCAGAAGCGCACGCCCAAGGACAGCGCTCTGTTCTACGCCGAGGTCATCGCCTCGAAGGGACACGTGTTGAACAACCCCCCGGCGCCGCTCTGAGCCGCCCGTCGCCGGCAGTCGACCGGGCCGCCGCTGCTTGACGTCCTCGATCGGGGTGGGTATTTTGACAGCTATCCTCCCTCGTTGTGGGTCGTGGCGGTGCGCCGGCGCAGTCAGCGCTCAGGCATTGCATTTGATCGTCGATGACGAGATGAAAGGGCGGTTCGCCTTGTATTCCAGCGGTATCAGCGACACGGAGTCGGCTGTTGCTGAAGCGGATCGTCGCGCGAGCCCGTAGTCGGCCCGGCGTGGCGAAGGCCATGCCACGCGCCGCGCGGTTCGTCGTGCGCGGCTCGCTCGCCTTGCTGGTGACGCTCGTGCTGATCACCACCGATGCGCGTGCCTTCAGCTTCGACGACGTCGCCGCGCGGGCGGCGAAACTCGCCTCCTCGACCTATCAGAAGCCGAGCGCTACCCTTCCCAAGAGCATCAAAGCGCTGAACTACGATCAGTATCGCGATATTCGATTCCGGCCCGATCGCGCGCTGTGGCGGAATACGAAGCTACCCTTCGAGATCATGTTCTTCCATCCCGGCTGGTTCTACGAGGATCCAGTCGCGATCCGCGAGGTCCATGCCGAGGGGGAGCGGGACATCCGCTTCGATCCTGACGCGTTCGACTACGGCAAGAACAAGATCGACCGCGAGGAGCTGCGTGGGCTGGGCTTCGCCGGCTTTCGCGTCCACTTCCCGGTCAACACCCCGATGTACAAGGACGAAGTGCTCGTGTTCCTCGGCGCCAGCTACTTCCGGGGCCTTGGGCGGGGGCAGCGGTTCGGGCTCTCGGCGCGCGCGCTCGCCGTCGATACCGCAGAAAACACCGGCGAGGAGTTTCCACGGTTCGTGGAGTTCTGGATCGAACGCCCGCAGGCGACCGCGAAGGAGGTCACCATCTACGCGCTTCTCGATTCGCCGCGCGCAGCGGGCGCGTACCGGTTCGTCCTCAGGCCCGGTGTCACGACGGTGCTCGACGTGGACGCCAGGCTGTTTCTTCGGCGGAACGTCGCCAGGCTGGGCCTTGCTCCGCTGACAAGCATGTTCTTTTTCGGCGCCAACCAGCGATCCGCGCGCGAGGACTATCGCCCGCGGGTCCACGATTCCGATGGCCTGTCTATCCAGGCCACCGCGAAGGACTGGATCTGGCGCCCGCTTGTCAATCCGAAACGCCTGCTGGTAACCTCGTTTGCGCTCACGAACCCGCGGGGCTTCGGCCTGATGCAGCGGGGGCGGGCGTTCGGCGACTTCGAGGACCTGGAGGCGCGCTACGACCTGCGACCCTCCGCATGGATCGAGCTGAAGGGACCGTGGGGTCCCGGCCGGGTGGAGTTGGTGCAGATTCCAGTTCCCGACGAAACCAACGACAACATCGTGGCATACTGGGTCCCCGATTGGCAGCCTGGCCCGAGGGAGGTCTTACCATACTCGTATCGCGTGCTGTGGCAGAAGGACCGGGAGATCCGGCCGCCGATCGGGTGGGTGCGCGAAACGCGGCGCGGCCGCGGCTATGTGAAGACGGCGGACGGAAGCATCGAGCTCCACGTCGATTTCGAGGGCCCGACGCTCAGCCGGATGCCGATCGGCACGGTCGCGGACGTAACGCTGTGGATCGATCCCAACGGTGAAGTCCTGGAACGACGCATGATGCGCAACGAGGTCACGGGAGGCTGGCGCTTCGTCGTGAGGTTTCGCCGGATCGACGGCGCCAAACCGGTGGAGCTCCGGGCGCACCTGAACAACAGCAAAGAGGTCTTGTCGGAGACGTGGAGCTACATCCTGCCGCCCGAATAGATGCCGACGCCGCCCACACGTGCCGGCGTTACCTGGACCAGCTGCTCCTTCCACGGGAGCGGAAGGGGGCGCTGCTCGAGCTGGCGCAGCGGGAGGCCGAGGCGAGCCCCGCCATGGCCACGCTGCACCACGCCCTGACCGGCGCACCCCGTGTTGGCGATCATGCTGCCTTCGCCTCGATTCGTCGCCGGCTCGAGCTCGCCGTCCCGGGGCTCACGGCGCGCGACGGTCGCACCGACGCCCACGACGGCGCCTGGGCGTTGACAATCGCTCCGCCGGTTCGCCGGACGCCCATGGCTCCGACTGGGTGGCCGGCCACGCTCTGGACGCGGATCGTCCGTGGGGTCAGGGCACAGAAGCGCGGCCATGGCACGCTGGCGACGCCGGCCACGGACGTGCCGGACTCATCGGACAATCGTAACGTAACGCGAACAGCCACGATACGCCGGACGGTTTTCGCCGTCCTGGCGCTGACCCAGACGGCGGCGTTCGCGTACTACATGACCACGAGGGTCTTGCCGTATCACGGTCAAGAGCCCCTGGAGCTCGCGATCCTCACCCTGTTCACGATCCTGTTCGCGTGGATCTCACTCGGATTCTGGACGGCGCTGAGCGGGTTCGTGCTCCTGTGCCTCGCCCGCGATCGCCACGCCATCAGTCGATCAGTTGCGCCCGGGACCGCGATTCCGCCAGAGGCCCGCACGGCGATCATCATGCCGATTCGTAACGAGCACGTGGCGCGTGTGTTTGCGGGCGTTCGGGCAGTCTACGAGTCGGTCGCCCGCACCGGCGCCCTGCCGCGGTTCGACTTCTTCATTCTCAGCGACAGCAGCGAGCCGGACACGTTGACGGCGGAACGACAGGCCTGGGTGGATCTCTGCGTGGCCGTCAAGGGCTTCGGACGCATCTTCTATCGCTGGCGCCGCCATCGCATCAAGCGCAAGAGCGGGAACGTCGCCGACTTCTGCCGGCGCTGGGGCAGCCAGTACCGGTATATGGTCGTCCTGGATGCGGACAGCGTCATGAGCGGCGACTGCATCACGACGCTGGTGCGCCTGATGGAGGCGAACCCGACCACTGGCATCATCCAGACGGCGCCGCACGCCGCCGGGCGAGACACGCTGTTCGCGCGGATGCAGCAGTTCGCCACCCGCGTCTACGGGCCGCTGTTCACGGCGGGCCTGCACTTCTGGCAGTTGGGCGAGTCGTATTACTGGGGCCACAACGCGATCATCAGGATCGCGCCCTTCATCCGTCACTGTGCCCTTGGGCGCCTGCCCGGGCGGGGCCCCCTCTCAGGTGAGATCCTCTCCCACGACTTCGTGGAGGCGGCGCTGATGCGCCGGGCGGGCTGGAAGGTGTGGATGGCGTACGACCTGCCCGGTAGCTACGAGGAGATACCGCCCAACGTCATCGACGAGCTGAAGCGCGACCGGCGCTGGTGCCAGGGGAACCTCATCAACTCCCACCTGTTCCTGTGGCAAGGCCTGCACCCGGCGCATCGCGCCGTGTTCATGACCGGGATCATGGCGTACGTGTCCTCGCCGCTCTGGTTCCTCTCCCTGGCGCTGTCGACCGCGTTCATCGTGTTGCAGACCGTGATTGGCCCCCAGTATTTCGTCCAGGCGCGCCAGCTGTTCCCGGTGTGGCCCGAATGGGATATCAATGCGACCATCGGCTTCGTCATCGCGACAGGGGTCGTGCTGTTCACGCCCAAGATCCTCGGCGGAATGCTGGTGGTGGCGCAAGGGGCCGATCGATTCGGCGGCGTCCTCGGCGTCACGCTGAGTCTGCTGCTGGAGTTGCTGTTCTCCGCCTTGCTCGCGCCGATCCGCATGCTGTTCCACACGCAGTTCATCGTGACGGCGCTCACCGGCCTGGGCGTGCACTGGAAGAGCCCGCCGCGCGAGGACGCCGAAACCACGTGGGGCGAGGGTGTCCGTTGCCACGGAGCGCATACGCTCCTCGGGGGGGCCTGGGCCGCCGCGGTCTACTGGCTGGACTCCTCGTATGCCTGGTGGCTGCTGCTGCCGGTGGTCTGTGCGCTCACGCTTTCGATCCCGATCTCCGTCTATTCGAGCCGGGTGTCCCTCGGCCGCGCGATGCGACGCGCCGGGTTGCTGCTGATCCCTGAAGAAGTGGATCCACCGAACGAGCTGCGGGCCATACGCGCGTTCTCGGACGGAGCCGGCACCGTGTCAGGATTCGTCGATGCCGTGGTGAATCCGCAGGTGAACGCAATCGCCTGTGCCGTGTCGTGTACCCACGTGAGGGTCTCCCCCCGCGCGCAGTTGCGTCGGCAGCGTGCCGTCGCGCTCGCGGTGACGGCGGGCCCATGGGCGCTCACCGACCGGCACAAGCTGTTCTTCCTGACAGACGCCCTGGCGCTTTCCCACCTACACTTCGAGGTTTGGACGTCGCCGGATGCGCATCCCTCCTGGCTCGCCACGTGCCTTCCCGGCGGCCGGGGCGATCAACCTGCGCTCCGCCAGGCCTCCTGAGGCCACGAAGCGAGCCTCGGGCCGTTCTCCGTTCCCCCCGTGCCGCACCGGGCGGCTGGATCCTCGGCCCCGAGGCGGGTCAACATCCCGCGACACCAGACGCTAAGAGGAGGCGATATGCTCACGCACTTCGTGAGAGCGGTCTCGAGCGTGCTGGCGAAGAAGGAGTGGCCATGGACTCTGGCGGCCATCGGGTTCTTCGTCGGTTGCTCCGTTTCCAATGTTGATACCCCATCCTCGGTCGATCCGTCGTCCGCAGCCCGGGATCCTGGGGTGCGCGGCGGAGTCGCGGGCGCAGGCGCGCCCTTCGCGGGACTGACCAAGACCGAGCTCGCGTTTTTCAGCGCTGGCAAGGACGATTTCGCGGAAGA
>QHSV01000206.1 GCA_003221655.1 Candidatus Rokuibacteriota bacterium | reverse complement strand
TTGACCTCCCGCGTGGCGCCCTTGTCCAGGACGGCGTAGACGTTGCCCGCCACGCGGCTGCTGACGAACAGCGTGCCCTTGTCGCCCCAGGTCATCGCCCGAGCGTTGTTGATCCCGTGCGCCCAGAGGGAGACCTTGAAGCCGGGTGGAACTTTGATTTTGTCGACGGGAATCTCGCCGGGAGCCTTGGGCGCCGGCGGCTGGGCGATGGGCGCCAGCGGCGAGTCTGCCATGCTAGATGGCTGGCCTTGCTTCCAGGTCGGCGGCGGCTGCGGAGGCTGCTGGGCCGCTGCGAGCGGACCGAGGGCGAGCACGAGGGCCAGAGCGACCACGACCGAGGTCAGAGTGATGCTCTGCATGAGGGGCCTCCCCTTTGAGGAGCGGGTCGGAGAATGATCCGGTGGCATTTTACTTCGCGGCCCGGACGATACGTCTGGGCCTCGGGCTTGTCAAGGCTGGGCCGCGTGTGTAGCATGCTCGCCCTACGATGCCGCCGGCCCGCCGCCAGATGACCGTGTGCTTCTCGGCGCTGCTCCTCAGCCTTCTCGCCGTCTCGCCAGCGGCGGCGCAGCCACCCGACGATCCCACGCGCCTCGAGCCGGTCGTGGTCACGGTCAGGGCAACGTGACGCCCGTGGATCAGCAGAAAATCAGGCGCACGCGGACCGGTCTCATCGCTCACGATCCCGCGCGGGCCCAGCCGGGCTATACGCTGTTCGCGCCGATGCTCGGCGACGGCACCGTCTGTCTCGTGGACATGGACGGCACGGTCGCCCATACGTGGCGCCTGCCGTACCGGCCCGGCCTCTACGGTTACCTGCTCGACAATGGCCACCTCTTCTATGGTGGCAAGGTCATGGAGGACCTCGCGCGCTTCGAGGCGTGGCCCCGCTTCAAGGGCGGCGCGGCGCTCGAGGTCGACTGGCACGGGCGGGTCCTCTGGGAAGTCCGGCATCCGGACCACCATCACGACGCGCGACGGCTCCGCAACGGGAACGTTCTGCTCTTGTGCCTGGCGCCGCTGCCCGCCGCGCTCGCCGACCGCGTCCGCGGAGGCCTGCCCGGCACCGAGGCCGACGGCAGGATCTATGCCGACTACCTCGTCGAGATGACCACCCGGGGCGAGGTCGTCTGGGAGTGGCGGAGCTGGGACCACCTCGACCCGGCGGCCTATCCGATCACGCCGCAAGATCGCCGCGCCGAGTGGACCCACGGCAACACGGTCGCCGAGACGACCGACGGCGACATCGTGGTCAGCTTCCGCAACATCTCGACGGTCGTCATGATCGACCGCGCCACGGGCAAGATCGTCTGGACGCTCGGGAGCCCGCCGCTCGCGCAGCAGCACGATCCGCGCCCGCTACCCAACGGCAACCTCCTGATCTTCGACAACGGCACCCACCGACGGGATCACCCGGCGACGTTCTCCCGCGTGATCGAGGTCGATCCGCGCACGAGCGCGATCGTGTGGGAGTACACCGACCCGTCGCTCTTCGAGTTCTTCAGCCCCTATATCTCGGGAGCGCAGCGGCTTGCGAACGGCAACACGCTCGTCTGCGAAGGGTGCCACGGGCGGATCTTCGAGGTGACGCGCGACCGCGAAGTCGTGTGGGAGTATGTGAGCCCCCACTTCGCCTACGAGCCCGGAGCACCCGGCGTGAACAACTGGGTCTTCCGCGCCCTGCGCTACACCGTCGAAGAGATCGAAGCGGCGCGCCGCGGCTGACGCGCCATGGACAACGCGCGTCCGTTCGGCGGCATCGAGGTCGTCGAGTTCGGCCAGTTCATCGCGGTTCCTTTCTGTGCGCAGGTCCTCTCCGAGGGCGGCGCTCACGTTGTCAAGGTGGAATCCCTCGAGGGTGACCCCGTGCGCCAACTGGCGCCGCTGGCCCCCGGCGAGACGCGGCACTTCATCTCCCGCAACCGGGGCAAGCACTCGCTGCCCCTCGACCTCCGCCATCCATCCGCCGGGCCCGTCGTCGAACGCCTCCTGACCCGCGCCGATGTCGTGCTCACCAACTTCCGCCCCGGCCTGGCCGCCGAGCTGGGCCTGGACTGGGCGAGCCTCGCGCCGCGTTACCCGCGACTCGTGGTGGGCAACGTCAGCGCCTTCGGCCGCCGCGGACCCGCCGCGCGGCTCGCGGGCATGGACCTGGTCGTGCAGGCGCGCAGCGGGCTCCTGGCGGCGGGCGGCGGCGTTCGCGACGGTGTGCCGACGGGAGGCGAGAACCCGGTCGTCGACTACATGTGCGCGATGACGCTCGCGTTCGGCATCGCCACGGCGCTGCTGCGCCGGGCCAACACGGGACGCGGCGGCGAGGTCGACGTGTCGCTCCTGATGGCGGCGCTCATGATCCAGAACAACAACATGGTGCGCATCGAGTCCGCGGACGGCGTTGCCCACGCCGCGATCCGCGCCCGGCTCGAGGAGCTGCGCGCCACCGGACGGCCGTACGCGGAGCAGGCGGCCCTCACGCCGCAGATCCGGCCGCCCGGCACCGTCAATGTCTACTACCGCACCTATGCGACACGCGACGCCGCCATCGCCGTGGCGTGCGGGAGTCCCGCGCTCCGGCGCGCTTTCATCCGGGCGGTGGCGCTCACCGACGAGGCCCTCGACCGCCCGATCGCCGACCGGGAGCAAGAGCTGCAGCACTACGCGGCGCTTCGGCGGAGCGTCGAGGCGGCTCTGGCCTCACGCACCACGGCCGAGTGGCAAGCGACCTTCGAGACGGCGGGCATCCCGGCGGCAGGGGTCAAGCTCCCGCTCGAGCTCCTGGACGACGAACAGCCGCTCGCCAACGGAATGCTCCACGACCTGACGCACCCTGCGCTCGGCCGCGTACGCGTCCTGGCGCCGCCCATCGCGATGGACGGCGGCGGCTTCGTCCCGGCGCCGGCGACGTCGCCGTTCGGGTCGGAGACGCGCGCGATCCTCGGCGATCTGGGATTTTCGAGCGCCGAAGTGGGGGCGCTCCTGGCCGAAGGCGTGACGCGCGAAGGACCAGCGCCTCGCGACTGAGCGCGCGGCGCTCGCGGGGCGCCGGTCAGTTCCTCGAGGAGCCGCCGGTCGCGGCCTGGAGATCGCCGAGCGCGATGCGCCGCTCGATCCGGGGATTGCCGAGGTCGATGGTGACCCGCAGCGCGCGAAGGCCGTGCACGCCCTGGAGATCGTCCAGCTCGACGTCCTCGACCGCGCCGGTGAAGTACCCGAGGGATTGCAAGTACTCGATGAATCCGCGGTACTCGTGCGCCTCGGTGGACTGCGTGTAGACGATCGCGATCTTCCCGGGCTGGGTGATCCGCTCGTCGGTGCCCTTGATGAGGGCCTTGTCGATCCGCTTCTTGACGATCTCGTACCGGATGTCGTACGCGCCGTCCACGTCGAACCGCTTCTCGTCGAAGCGGAAGCGGATCGCCAGCGGGGCGTGCTGGACGAGCACGAGGTGCGTCACCTCGAGCGGAACCGGCAGGCGCTCCGTGAGCCGGTGGGCGCGGAGCGCGATGCCGCACGTTACCATGAGCTGCCAGAGCCGGAGGCTCTTGAGGTAGAGCGGGTCGAAGCGCCCGTCCTCGAGCAACGCGGCGCCGATGTAGATTTGATGGTCCACGCCGTCGGTCTTCTGCTTCTCGAAATAGTGCGGGAACATCGTCTGGGCGGTCTGCTCCTCGAGGTCGAGGTAGGACGAGATCCCGTCGGCGACACGCGTCACGCTCTCCTCGAACAGCCGGCGCCGGTCGTACACCGTGCCGA
>QHSV01000014.1 GCA_003221655.1 Candidatus Rokuibacteriota bacterium | reverse complement strand
CCGGCGCTGGCCCTTCCGAGCGGCGACCATGGAATCGCGCAAGCGCTCGGCAGGCCCGGTGAAAGCCGAGGCCGGCGCCGCCCGGATCGCCTGATCGATTTCGGCGGCCGCCTGCCCGGGCAGGCCGAGGACACCGAGCGCGAGCCCCGAGTAGAACTTCGTCAGCTGCTGGAGGTCCGCATTGCTCGTGCGTCCGGCGCGAAAGGCGTCGAGCGCGCCGCGATAGTCCTTCTTCCGGTAGCGCAGGAACCCGACGTAGTACCCGAGGCCGTCGAGCGTCGGCTGGCTCCGAAACGCTTCCTCGAGCAGAGGCTGCGCCCGGTCGTACTGCTGCTGGGCGAAGTAGGCGAGCCCGAGCTGGAAGGCGATCGCCGGGTCGGTCCGCGAGCGTGCCCGCGCCTTTTCCAGGAACGGCGCGGCCTGCGCCGGCTGGTCCTTGGCCATCAGCACGACGCCCGTCAAGTAGAGGGCTTCGACGTGGTCGGGCTCCGTCTCCAGAGCCTTGCGCAGGTTGGCAAGCGCCTCGTCGTACTTGCCCTCCGAATATTCGAGCACGGCCTGGGCGACGTAGACGTCGGCCTCCGTGCTCTGAGCGAAGGCGTGCCTGACCGGCCACAGCGGTGTGACGAGCACGATTACCAGGAACAGGCAAGTCAGGGACACCGGGAGCGGGCGCCTCCGGCCGGTCGGGCGGAGCGCGGTCATCGGGCCGGGGTCCAGCCGCGATCGCTTCCCGGAATTCTGATCATTGGCTCACACCTATTGGCGTCTCCCCCTTGACAGTTAAGCACAATGACGCGATCATCCTTCGCTACTCTTAATTTTTTCGCTGCGAGGTTCAGCGAATGGTCAGACGGCGGAGACCGGGTCTGGCGTGGCTTGTTCTCGCCATCTCCTTGCTCCCCGCGCCCGCGCTCGCGCAAAGCTCGAAGGTCGGCGTCGTTACGACGCTCGAAGGTCACGTCACCGCCGTCCGCGCGGCTGCTCCCCAGCCCATTGTCCTCAAGTTCAGGGACGATGTCTTCCTGCGGGACCGTGTCGTCACCGGCGAGCGGGCGTTTGCCCGCCTCCTGCTCGGCGGCAAGGCCGTCATCACTATCCGCGAGCGCTCGGCGGTCACCATCACCGAGGTCCCCGGACGCTCCACAGTCGAGATCGAGTCCGGGAAGATCGCGCTCAGCGTCGCCCGGGAACGCATGCTCCCGGGCGAGGTCATCAACATCAAAACGCCGAACGCGATCGCGGGCGTGCGCGGTACGGTCGTCGTCGCCCAGCTCACGTATCGCCAGGGCCGGCCGTTCACCAACCTGTGGGTCCTGCGCGGCATCATCGACGCCATCCATACCGACGTCACGGGCGCGCCGCTGAGCCAGCCGGTGCCCGTGGGAGAAAAGGAGTCGTTCAACGCCGACCAGGCAACGGCGACGAAGGGCGCGTTCACGCTGGAGGAGGTCGGTACGATCGTGCATGGCCTCCAGCCGCAGAGGATGCAGGATGCCGGCAGCGCCAGTCAGAATCCCGCCCGGCTCGACGCCGTCAACACCGCCGTGGCGCTGCTCGGCGACCTCGTGGACTCGTCAACCGGACAGCTGCAAGCGGCGCTGTTGATGGGGAGGATCCCCACGCCCGAAGTGACGCCGCCCCAGAGCGTCACCTCGGTGCCGATCACGGCGCTGACCACGATGGCGGATATCGAGACGACCCCGGCACTGCCGAACAACCCTCCACCCCCGCGCCCACATCACTCATGCCCGCCGACTCAGAAATACGGAAGCGCAGCACTGCGCCTATAACTGCTTATGTGATGGCAGGGCCTCAGCCCTTTCCCTTGCTCCGATCCAAGCGCTCCTCGTTGTTGCGCCAGTTGCGCTCGTGGGCGTCTTCTCGCCACTCACGCCCGTGGGGTGCCTCCCACGGCGGTCGCTCACCAGGACGCCGTCCGCGCCAAAAGGGCGGGGGCACCGGGTAGCCGACGGCGACTAGTCCTTGCCCCCGACCTCGTCCTCTTTCATGCCGGCGACGGGCACGAACAGGGGCTGGCCGTACTTGTCGACGCCGAATGTCTTGATGATCTTCTGAACGTCGGACGAGACCATGAAGTCGGCGAAGGCGTGGCCGCCCGTCGTGTTGATTCTGGGGCCGTTGCTCGGATGGACCTCCATGACCGAGTAGATGTTGAGGAGCGGCCTGTCGCCTTCGAGCAGGATCGGCAGGCGCACCCGCTTCTGGAACGCCAGGTAGGTCCCGCGGTCGGTCAGCGTGTAGGCCTTTCGGTCGTCGGCGATGCCGAGTGTCGCGCCCATCCCCTGCCCGGACTCGATGTACCACCCCGCCTGGGGCTCGACACCGGCCAGCTTCCAGAGCGCCTTTTCGAGAGTGTGGGTGCCCGAATTGTCGCCGCGGGAGACGAAGCGCGAGCCGGTCGCGGCAATGGCCCGCATCGCGTCCGCCGCCTTCTTCGTCCCCTTGACCTTCGCCGGGTCGTCGGCCGGGCCGATGATGATGAAGTCGTTGTACATGACGAGCCGCCGGTTCAACATCTTGCCGTCCGCGACGAACTTCTTCTCGAGCCCGGGCGCATGCACGAGCACGACGTCCGCCTCGCCACGCGCCGCGAGCGCGAGCGCCTGGCCCGTGCCCACCGCGATCGTCTTGACGCTGTAGCCCGTCCGGCGCTCGAACATTGGAACCAGGACGTCGAGCAACCCCGAATCCTGGGTGCTCGTGGTCGTCGACAGGATGACCGGGAGCCGCTGCGCCTCGACGGGCAGCGAGAGGATCGCCAGGACGAGCGCGGTCAACAGCGCGTGGAGCATCAGTCCCCTGAACCTCGGGCGCCGCGGCCGCGCCGCGGTCCGTCGGCGGCGCTCCAGCGGGCGCCGCCAAACGCCGCGCGGTAGAGCGAGCGCACCGCCGCCTGTGTCTTCCGCCTGAATCGCGAATAGCGCCGCAGGAAGTCCCGCCCGTCTGCGTTCAGGCGCGCGCCGCCGCGCTCCTGCCCGCCGCGGGTCCGCTCGACCAGGGCGCGGCGGAGCATACGCTCTGCATTGTCCAGGTACGCCAGCGCGTGACGGTAGGACCACCCGACACTCCGCGCGGCCGCCCGGACGGATCCGGTCGCGTCGATGGCGCGGAGGAGATCGGTCCCGCCGTCGCCGACGGCGAAGCGCCCGCCGGCGTCGAGCCACACCTTGTGACGGATCGCGAGCCGATATTCTTGTCCGTGCATCTCGGCGTCAGGATTCCTATCACGCGGGCAGAACGCGGTCAAGGAACAAGCTGGAAATCGGGTGGGAGCCGAAAAGACAAACGGCGCGGGCTCACCCCGCGCCGTCGCCCTGTCGCTGGTACGGACTTGTGCCTAGTCGCCGGGTGCCTCGATGTGCCCGGACCGATCGGGAGAGACCGCGTAGTTCAACTTCAGCTCCTGGTTGTTGAAGAACGCTTTGTCGCCTGTGAAGGTGACCTGACTGGCCGGGTACTGTGGCTCCGTCGGCACACCCTGGTTCGAGATGCCCGAGGCCTGGCCCGCGACCTGGGCTCCGCCCTGCGCGGGCATGCACGGGCCGAAGTTCGTTCCCGTCGGGCCGTACGAGCCGGCGCACCACGCCCCGATCGGCGCCTGGGCGAAGGCCATCGCCGGGATGACTGACGCGACCGCGACCAACGCTACTACCACTCCCATCCGCCTCATGTCCACTCTCCGTCTGTTTGCATTCACTGCACCGACTGCGCCTATTCGAATTGCCGGAAGCCAGCACATACGGAGCAATGTCGGTGCCAGGCCTGGGTCTTTCGGCGAACGTCGTGGCGATGCGAACTTAGAGCGTGGGATGAGCCGGGTCACCGGGTGACGGCGAGGGCCACTGACGAGAAAAGTTCGCGTCGGTGCCGGTTTGACAGACCGAGGATAAAAATCGAGCGTGCGTTCTCTGCGGAACATCGAGTTTCGGTGACTGAGCAGGGCCAGGGCGAGCTTGGGAGCCCGAAGGGTTGACCGCGAGCGCTGGTGCGTTCGGTGCGCCTGTTTCGCCTGGGTTCGGATCGATTTGGCGCCGACCCGCACGGCAACTGGACCCGCTGATTGAGTGACAGCGAGCGCCTTACTGGGGAACCGAGCCGATCTCACACCCCGCGAGACGATTCTTCTCGCTCGGGCGAGCGTCGCACTCGAAGCCGAACTGAATCTCGTTTGCCAGACCGTCTGTCATCAGTGGGTCCGAGTGGCACCTCCGTGCTCCTAGATGTACTGGAAAAATTGAGCAGGATCTTTCGCGAATGTGTGGCATGCCGCCTGCACTTGACCGCGGCAGCTTCGCACGCCGTCACAAAAGAGCCCAGTGACATCAATCAATCCAGTGATGAACCAGTCGCAGTCCGCGTCATTCCATGGTCGAGACCACGGAACCCACGCGGCGTCAGCCGCTGACCTTCGTAACGAAATCGCGTTAACCCGTATCGCCATCATCGTCACCTTGGTGGCGGCACTCGCTTCGACCGCTGTCATTCTGCGTGCCGCGATCACTCCTGTCGACGCTCGTGGCTGGGTGCACACGGTTGCTCAGCTTCTCTTTCTCCTCCTCGTCCTCACCATGATCTACGGAAGCTGTGTATATCAGTTCACGCGTCTCGCGTACCTCCGACGGCTCCTCGTACACCGCCGGGCCTCTGATGAAGAACTGCACCGCGTGTACCGAAGTGACCCGGCCCCCGCGGTCTCCGTGCTCGTCCCCGCATACAAAGAGGAGCCGGACGTCGTTCGGAAGACACTTCTCTCGGCTGCGCTTCAGGAGTACCCCAACCGCCGGGTGGTGCTCTTGATCGACGACCCGCCTCACTCGACGAGCGCCCGTGACATCGCGGGACTATCGGCAACGCGTCGTCTGCCCGAGGAGATTCAGCTCGTCCTCGATGAGCCCCGGCAGCGTTGCGACAAGGCCTTTCGAGCTTTCCTCGAGCGTCAGGCGAGCGGCAGACTGGAGCCGACGGAGGAACTGCGGCGGCTGGAGGGCCTCTATCGCCACATGGGCGAATGGTTCGACTTCCAGGCGGCGGCGCATCCCATCGCGGACCACGTCGACAGCCTGTTCGTCGAACTGACCTACCTCGGTCCTGCCCGTCGATGTCTCGAGCAAAGCCGAGAATTCGCTGCACGACGGACCGCTGGGGTTGTCCCCACGAGCGACCAGCTCGCGGTCGCCTATCGCCGTCTCGCCACGTGGTTTCAGGTCGAGATCACGACCTTCGAACGCAAGCGCTACGCGAATCTCTCGCACGAGTCCAACAAGGCGATGAACCTGAACAGCTACATCGGCCTCATGGGGGGTTCTTTCCGCAAAGCGATCGCTGCTGACGGCCGATGGGTCCTTGAAGCGACAGAGGGAGACCGGGCCGATCTCCGGGTGCCCAACACAGACTACGTGTTGATGGTGGACGCGGACAGCATTCTCGACTCGGAGTACACCCTTCGCCTGGTCCACCTGATGGAGTGCCCCGGCAACGAGCACGTGGCCGTGGCTCAGACACCGTACAGCTCGTTTCCGCATGCGCCCGGGATCTTGGAACGGGTCGCCGGGGCGACCACGGACATCCAGTACATCACCCATCAGGGATTCACACACTACGGGGCCACTTTCTGGGTCGGTGCCAATGCGATCGTGCGAAAGTGTGCCCTCGACGACATCGCGGTGTCGGCCGTCGAGCGCGATTACCCTGTCCGCAAGTTCATTCAGGATCGAACGGTCATCGAAGATACGGAATCGAGTGTCGATCTCGTCGCGCGGGGCTGGCAGCTCTACAATTACCCCGAACGTCTAGCGTTCAGTGCGACTCCGCCCGACTTCGGCTCGCTGCTGATTCAGCGACGGCGCTGGGCCAACGGCGGTCTGTTGATCCTTCCCAAATTACTGTCCTACCTCGGCCGGCACGTGACTCGCGGCCGCAGGGTTGCCGAAGGTCTGGTCCGTTGTCACTATCTGACCTCCATCACGACCGCCAATGTCGGCCTGTTGGTAATCCTCGCGCTGCCGCTGGGCGATCGAGTCGAAACGCTTTGGCTACCACTCGCGGCGCTGCCGTACTACCTCTTGTACGCGCGTGATCTCTGCCGCATCGGCTATCCAGTGACGGATGTGCTGCGCGTGTACGCTCTCAACTTGCTCTTGATCCCCGTCAACCTCGCCGGGGTCTTCAAATCGCTTCATCAGGCCTGCACTCGCCAGAAGACCGCCTTCGGCCGCACCCCCAAGATCAAGGGCAAGACGGTGGCGCCCCGGTTGTATCTCCTCGCGGAGTACTCCCTCCTCGCGCAGTGGCTTGTCGCTGCGACGGTCGAGTTCCTCTGTGGGCGCCATCTGCGTGCGGCCCTGGCGCTCGTGAACGCTGCGTTTCTGACCTACGCGATCGCGACATTCATCGGCGCGCCTCGAGTTAGATGGCACCGACTGGTGCCGCTCCCGTCGTTCGGAGTCCGCCGAGCGAGCTCGCCCGTCGGGATCTGATTCGGATCGAGTCTTCGGCTCTCAGCGACAGACGGTTTCCAGCACGTGCCGAGGAATTGGCGCCGACCCGGGCGGAAGCCTCAGGCGTCTGGCTCGTCCCAGTTGCTGGAGAAATGTGAGCTCTTCCCCCGAGGCGAGCTTCGGATCCTCGGCATAGGCCGGATCGCGAAGCGCGTCTTCAAGACTGATTACTCGCACACCTGCCGCAGCGTAGGCCTCGAGAAGCTCATCCAGGATGACTGCATCGAAAGCGCCGATGTGCAGCAGGAGAATGTGCCGGATGGGCCGGCCAAAGATTCGGCGGGCGGCGACGTCAGACCATGCCAGGCGATCCGCGGCGGCCTGCAGAAAGCTCTCCTTGAGCCAGGCGATCGCCGGTCGATCGTCCCGAGAGCGACACCGCGCGTAGGGGTCATTCCAGGCCCAATCCTCGAAGTACACGGTGACGGGCGCGACGCGATAGTTGTGAGCCGCTAGCCATCGTCGGACAGTGTCGCGCTTCTCCAGAGTGTTCCCCTCGCGAAGGTACGGATACCGAAACAGCTTCGCGGCCGGACCGCGCGCAAGCATCGTGAGTAAAGACTCATTCGCTTCGATATCCTCGATGAACCGCTCGGCGTTGACGGAATCGAGATTGAGGTGGGAGTAGGTATGATTGGCGAGCCGAAAGCCGGCGGCCGCCCAGGCCTCCAAGATCTCGAGGTGCTTCGGGTCTGCGCGGACCTGACGTCCGTTCATGAAGCCATACAACCCGTGAATGCCGCGACGCTGTAGGCTTCGAATCAACCGCTCGGCGACCTCGAGCCGAGTCATCCCCGGAGGGGCTTCACCATGCGTTGGAAGGTCGTCAACCGTCACGGCGAGTTCGGTCTGAGCCGCGGCAGGCGGCAGAGGCGGGAGCCACGACAGGGGCGTCAGGAAGAGAAGCGTGTACATCATGACTCTGCACAGTGACGGTCGCGAGCGCCGCAGCATCACTTCACGCAGCATAGCAGGCGGCCGGCCGGCCCTGAGGTGCACGGCGAACGCCTCCAGTGGGCCGCGATCAACGCGACCGCGATCTTTCAGGCGGGCCCGCGCTCCGTCTACGCTATGATCGACGCGCTCTGAGCGCTCCACAACGGCGCGGGTGCCCGCGCTGGACGAAAAGCAGTTCACGATGCCAGGCTCGCAGGATAGGGGGCGTATATGGCTGATCTCCCGAAACGGGAACTCGGGCGGACCGGGCTTCAGGTCACGATGTTAGGATACGGCGCGATGGAGCTGCGGGGAGTCCCGCGGGGCCGTGAGGTCACCGAGACGCAAGCAGAAACCATTCTCCACGCCGCCCTCGACTCCGGCATCAACTACATTGATACCTCGATCGACTACGGACTCAGCGAGGAGCGTATCGGGCGCTACATCGCGGACCGGCGCTCCGAGTACTACCTGGCGAGCAAATGCGGCTGTGTGGTCGGCGCGACCCCTGCCCCACGAGGCCAGCGGAACCCACACGTCTTCACGCGCGACAATATCATCGCGGGTGTCGAACAGAGCCTCGTCCGCTTGAAGACGGATTACGTCGACGTGCTCCAGTTCCACGCCTCTCCGTCCAAACAGACGCTGGAGGAGCACGACGCCCTCGACGCGGTGCTCTCACTCAAGCGGGCGGGCAAGGTGCGGTTCGTCGGCATGTCCGCCACGTTGCCGCACCTCGCGGATCACATCGCGATGGGCGTCTTCGATGTTTTTCAGATACCGTACTCGGCCGTGGAGCGGGAGCACGAGGCGATCATTACCGCCGCTGCCGACTCGGGAGCGGGCATCGTCATCAGGGGCGGCGCTGCCAAGGGTGCTCCATCCGGGGGAGGACAGGCAGGTACGCAATGGGAGCGCTGGCAGAAGGCACGCCTCGATGACGTGCTCGAGGGCATGACCCCGATGGAGTTCATCCTTCGCTTCACCTTCACCCACCCGAACATGGCCACGAACATCGTCGGGACGATCAACGCGGCGCATCTGCTAAATAATATCGACGCCCTGCTGCAAGGGCCGCTCCCGCCGGCCCTGTATGCCGAGGCCAAGCGTCGGCTCGCGGCCGCGGGCTCCGCACCGTAGCCTCGCCTCGTTAGCGAGACGCATGCACACGGTCAACGTCCTCGTCATTCAGCCCATCGTGGACGAGGAGCTGGCGCACATCGCGCGCCTCGACGCGCGGCTCTGCATCATTGACGCCCGCGGCTGGTTCGATGACGAGATCCGGCAAACCTGGCCCCAATGGACCGTGGAGCGCTACCTAGGAAAGCGCCCATGTCCGCCCAGCACACGCGCGGAGCGCGACCGCCTCCTGGCTCAGGCAGAGGTGATCCTGGGCGGCTGGCCGTTCCCCCTCGATCTACGGGCGCGGGCGCCACTTCTGCGGTGGTTTCATCAACGCCCGGCGGGGGCCAGCAATTTGCTGCGTGGGGATCTGTGGGGCAGTGATGTCAGCGTCACCACATCGCGAGGCTATGGCAATACTGGGCCCATGGCCGAGTATGTCCTGGCCTGTTTTCTACACTTCGCCCGCGGCTTGCACCGGGCCTACCGCGACCGACAGCGGCAGCATTTTGAGCACGGCGCCTATCAGCCAATCCTGGTCGAAGGCAAGACCGTATGTGTCATCGGCGCCGGTGGGATCGGGCAGGCGGTCGGATGTCTGTGCGCCGGGGCTGGGATGCGCGTCGTCGGGACGCGGCGGCACGTTTCGCCCGGGGACGCTTTGCCCTCAGGATTTAGCCGTCTCGAAGGTCCCGAGCAGATCTATCCCCTGCTGGGGGAGAGTGACTTTGTAGCCGTCTGTTGCCAGTGGACACCGGAAACGACCAGCTTGATTGGTCGCCGGGCGTTTGCGGCCATGCGTCCGGGGACGGTGCTGGTCAACGTGGCCCGTGGAGAGATCATTGACGAAGAGGCGCTGATCGCTGCGCTGGCGGCGGGGACGCTGCGTGGCGTTGGTCTGGACGTCTACATCGGGGAGTTCGAGCACGCCCCCGATCGCCGCCTCTGGCAGGACGAGCGCGTGTTGATTACGCCGCATATCTCCGGTGGTACAGATGTGGCGCAGCATCGGGTCGTCGAGGTGTTCTCCGACAATCTGCGCGCATATCTGGACGGGCGACCGCTCGCCAACGTGATTGAGTGGGCTCGGGGTTACTAGACGCGGCCCTGCCAGCGATCCCGTCCAGGAGCCGGACGTTCTGGGCGACCGGGCTCAGGTCCCATCACCCGCCATGTCGGAAGTACTCCTGCACGGCCGCGACGACCTCGTCCACTTCCGCCTCCGCATGGCCCGCCGAGATCGGAAGCGAGAGAATTTCTCCCACGAGCCGCTCGGTCACGGGCAGCGAGGGAGCGCTCAGGTGCTGAATCGCGGGTTGGCGATGGGCCGGCACCGGATAGTGGATACCCGTCTCGACACCGCGCCCGGCGAGGAAGGCCCGGAGCGCGTCGCGCTCCGGAGTACGGATCACGAACAGATGGTAGACGTGGCGTCCTTCCGGGCGCTCGCGGGGCAGCTCGACTGGCACGCGCGTCAGCCCCGCGCGGTAGCGGGCGGCCAGCGCGCGGCGGCGATCGTTCATTGCCTCGAGCCGGCGCAGCCCCACGCGGCCGGCCGCCGCGTTCAGCTCGTTGAAGCGGAGATTGAAACCGATCTCGACGTGGAGGTCCTTCCCGCGGCGACCGTGATCCCGGAGCCGCCGGCACTGGTCCGCCACGACGACGTCGTCGGTGGCCACCGCGCCGCCGTCGCCGAGAACAGTGAGATTCTTGGAAGGATAGAAGGAGAAGGCGCTGGCGCGCCCGAAGCTTCCCACGGGTCGGCCGCGCCAGCCGGCGCCGATGGCCTGGCAGCAGTCCTCCACGGCCCAGATTCCGCATCGGGAGACGAACTGACTCACGGCGTCGAGATCGACAGCCTGGCCGTAGAGGTGCACGGGGACGACCCCAATGGTGCGCGGGGTGACCTTTGCGGCGGCGTCCACGACGTCCAGGCCGTAGGTGGCATCCACATCGACGAAAACCGGCGTGGCTCCCGCGAAGACGATGGCCTCGATCGTCGGAAACGCCGTGTGGGAGGGCACGAGGACTTCGTCACCGGCCTTGACGCCGAGCGCCCGGAAGCTCAGCCAGAGGGCGGCCGTGCCCGAGCTGGTGAGCACCACGTGGCGGACGCCAATCGATCGCGCAAGCGCCGCCTCGAACTCCCGACACTCGGCGCCCAGAATGTAGTGACCTGACGCGATGGCGGCCCACACGGCCTCCTTGATCTCGTCGTCAACCGGCGGACGTGACAGCGGGATCGACGTCGAGCGGATCAGCGCGGGCCTGGCGATGCCGACCATAGGGACCTCTCCTTTTCGGGCAGCGTCGTCAGCGGTCTCAGGCGTGCGCTGGCCACACGTCGTCGCGACGACACGGGGTGACGGGTGGCCGAGAGGGCCGAGTTCTTCACGGCGCGGGACAGCCTGGCGGTTCGAGCCGTAGCACGGAAAAGCGCAGGCCGTTCACCATCCCCGCGCCGATCGCCGGGGCGGCGCAGGTAGTTGACCATTGCGGCAGCAGTCGATTCGCCACGGCCAGATAGCCGTGTTCCAGTCGACGGCCCGGGGCGGCGAGCGTGGAGAGGGTGCGAACCGGGATCACGGGCCGCCCGAGGTAGAAGGTCAGCACGAGATCCGGCACGTCCGCGGCATAGAGCGGCGCCTCGAGCTTCACGGTCTCCGGACCGAGAGCGCTGAGATCCGTGCGCGCGTTGTGGCGGGCGTCGTCGTTCAGCTGCCACAGAACGATCCCCACCGCCACCAGGGCTGCGGTGGCGATGCTCAGCACTTTGCGATGGGGGATATTGACGCGCTGATACCAGGCGGCGATAAGCAGGGCCGCCGGCGGACAGAGGGGCAAGTAGTAGCGCATTCGCTGCTCCTTGCCGATCGCCACGAACAGGAACATCACGCCCGCCCACACGAGCAGGAAGACGACCTTCCGTCCGGGCCGTCGCGCATCCGTCGCGAGGGCCGCCACCCCCGCGAACGCCAGTAGCGGAGACCATGGGAGCAGGATGGCGAGCGTCTGCGCGAGAGGTTCTACGAGGGCGCGCCCGCGCCAGGGCGCGAAGGGTACATACCACGTCAGCCAGTCCGTCGCGACGGTGTCGCGCCAGAACTGGTCGCTCGCCGTTCGCATTGTGAGCATGAACCAGGGCGCAATCAGCAGCGCGACGAGGAGAACTCCGCGGGAGAATGCCAGCCGCCTGATGGCCGGCCAACCGCCCGTCCACGCGGCGAAGACGACGACGACCCCCAGTCCGAGAAGCGCCACGGGGCCTTTCGTCCAGAATCCCAGGCCGAGCAGGATGTAAAAGCCGATCAGGAACACGCGTCGGTCGTCGAACTCGGCGCCGACGAAGGCGGCCAGAGCTGCGGTGAGAAACAGACACATCGTCATGTCGGGCATCGGCGCCCGGGCCATCGTGAAGACTCCGCCCGTCGTCACGACGATGAACCCGGCCGCCAAGCCGGCGGCGCGGCCCCACAGCCGCCACCCGATCCACGAGGTCGCCAGCGACACACCGACGCGGACGCGGAAGTCGAAGAAGAGCAGCGTGATCACAACTGCCGAGAGCGCGAATAGGCCCGCGCCGCACGCGAAGGCCCGGTGCGCCAGGTGGCGCCGCTCGGGAGTGGGTCGCGGGCCGACCCTCGGCACCTCAGCGCGCGACGGCTGGGTCCGGGCCGGGCTCCGCCGAGCGGCACGAAGCAGCACCGAAGAAAGAACTTCCAGACACCCCACGGGCACCTCTCCTGGGTACGGGCTCAGGCGGAGCGTCAGGGGGCGCACGGGGAAGGAACTGCCACACGCACGCCGACGGGCGCACCATCGGAACCTCGGTTCTGCGGTCGGGGCTACGAGACGGGGGAGGGCGCTACGGGAGGTGCTCTGGGGGAGACTTCAGCCCGGACTGGCGTCGTGGCAACGATGAGGTCGGGCAGCTTTACACGCGCAATGGGCACCCACAGCGGCACCATGTCGGTGGATGGCACCAACGGGACGTCGTACGAGCCGAGGATGTAGTCGACGATCTTGTCGAAGTCGTCGTCATCCCAGAATCCAGCGATGAACAGCGGGTCCGGTGGGTCGGCGTATGTGAGGGGCGCGAACCCGATCAGCAGGCACGCGATGAAGACCACAAGGAGGCGTGCGTACCACGACATACCGATTACCTACTCCGCATCCTCAGCGTGGTCAAGATTCTTCGCGGCCACGCCTTGACGGTGCTCGGCGAGGCTCGCAGCTTACTCCGGGGCCGCAGGCTTGAAGCCTATCTCTTTGCCGCTACCCTCAAACACCTGAATCGTGATCACCGCGTCCCACCTAATGAGGAGCTGGGTCGACGCAAATTGCCAATTGACCTGCTTCACGCCAATGGCAATCGGACGGAACTCTTGAATCGTGTCGGTCCTGAGCCAGAGCCCCACACCAACCTCCTCGACAATGGCTCCCTGAATCGCCCATCGGCTGGGCTTGTTCGCGGGCGCGGCGCCGACTATGAGCCTTGCGTGGTCGTCGTGAAGCCAGACCGCAACTTCCCTTGAGTCCATCACTACTGCGTCCCGGGCAAAATCTTGGGCAAATTGACGCGGGCCACCGAAGCGGCCACCTTGTAACTATCTGAAAAAATGGCAGGCTCGACGGGATTTGAACCCGCGACCTCTGGATTGACAGGCCTGTTCCACACCTCGCAGTGGTTTTGCATATGACGCGCCATCATTGTACGTCTCGGTATATCGCGCTCTTAGAACGCTCGTAGGAAGGGACCTAGACCCCCTGCTGCTCGATGGTGCGTGTAAGTTTGGGGTGAGTGCTGCGGGCGAGGCTCCCGCCGTGCCTCACGGCCTTTGTCCTCGTCGGCGACGTCCAGCGAGCCCGGGACTGCGGGCTCCCTTGTGACGGTCGCCTGCTCATGTGGCGTCACGTTCGAGCGGTGGGTCACCGAGCTGGACGCCGCCCGGGATCTGCTGCGGCCGGAGTTGCCAGAGGAAAGAGCGAAGTCACCAAAGCTTCAGCACGTAGAACCGGTACGGATCGCCGGTGCCGGACCAGTTCGCATGCCGCCGTCGGAGCTCCGCGCCGAATCGCAGATTGAGTCCAACGCTTGCGCCTTCCTTCGCGTGACCGACGACCCACTGATACCCGGCCTCGAAGGCACGACGAGGACGTAGGCCTTGAGGATCGCCCCGAGCCCTCTGCCCTCGTATTGCCGCAGGATCGTCGTCGAGTACATATAGAACGCGCGGCTCCTCGCAAAGGGTCGGAGATCCGCCTTGCCCTCGGGCTCCTCGTCGGCAAGTGCGGCCTGCACGGGAACGCCGTAACTCTCGCCGATCAATCGCCGCCGCCGTCCTGGCACGTACATCCAAACCGCAAGCGCGGCACGCTCATTCAGGAGACCGTTGCTCGCTGCGCGGCGGAGTGCATCGCGCGCCGCGCCCTGGACGGCATGCCACGGCGTGCGTTCCCGACGCTGACGCGGTCGCGCTGGTGATCGAGTGCTCCATCCCGGTCGGGTAGAACGTCGCCCGCCAGCCCTTCTCGTCGTACCGCGTGAGCTGCAGGTCGTAGCCCTGGCGCGCCATCCCGCGCTCGACGTCGCCGATGCCGCGCCACGAGTCCAACCATGAGCGGAGCGCGCCGAGCATGGGCAGGTCGGCCTCGACGCGTGCTGCTTCCAGAGTGACGAGGAGCAGGCGGCCGAGGCGGTCAGTCATGGTTGGCGGGCCCGGGCGCTCACTGTGCTCGAGCAGGTGCTGGCGATGCCGCGTGAATTCACGGCCGTGACGGCCACGAAATAGAGCTTGCCCACGGTCAGCCCGGTCAGCCTGACTTCGAGCCGTTGGTCAGGAGGTAGTGGGACCTTGGGGGCGGCTGCAACCATCGCGCGCCCTCCGGGACAAGGAGGGTCCGTCGTGCTGTAGTACACCCGATACGACACCACATCTGTCAGAGGGCTGCCATCGGCATTCGTGGTTGGAGCCACCCACGAGGCGTCCAGGACTCCGCTGGCCGTGCATCCTGCAAAAATGAGCGCAGTCGTCACCGGGGTGGTGATGAACCGGCACCGGCGGCGGCTGAGGCGATCAGTCATGGGCTGAAGGCTCGCGGGCCAGCACGCGCTATTCGATGACCTGGTCCGCCCGCAGGAGCAGCGTCGGCGGAATTGTGAGCCCGAGGGCCTTGGCAGTCTTGAGATTGATCGCCAGCTCGAACTTGGTCGGCTGCTCGATGGGCAGGTCAGCGGACTTGGCCCCCTTGAGGATCTTGTCCACGAAGGCGGCCGCGCGCCGATACACCGTCGGCAGGCGATGCTTTGCCGCGAGGTCAGCGATTCGTGCTCGGTGTTCAGAGAACATGACGTCCAGGAGGACGATGAACGCACCCGCCCGCTCTGTGGTCATCGCTGCGAAGGCGCTGTCGATTTCGCTAGGACTGCGTGCCTCCAGGGGTTGAAGCCGTATGCCCAATGCCCGGGCCGCATCCTGCGCGCGCCGCACCATCGGCGCGGTGCCGGGGTTGGCCGGATTCCCGAGAAGGCCACTCGGGACACCTTGGGAACGACCTCCTGGAGCAGCTCCAATAGCTTCCCGACCAACTCGGGTGCCCGGGGCCGCGGAGGCATTCCGGACATCAGGGCGTAGCAAAGGGGAAGGCGTTCAAGGCACTACAACGAGGCCGCATCCTCCCAGCACTTCAGGAACCTGACGGCCCACATTGGATGAAGAACATCC
>QHSV01000013.1 GCA_003221655.1 Candidatus Rokuibacteriota bacterium | reverse complement strand
TTCTTGGGCACGATCCACCCGACACTCGAGGCCGTCGTGCCGAAGTACGTCAGGAAGTCGGGCCAGGGTTGCTTGAGGTGGAACCGCACCCGTCCGGGGTCCACGACCTGCACCTCGCGGACCCTCTCCTTGATCTGTTTGGCGCCCCCGCCCCGGTACCGCTCGAAGGAGAACTTGACGTCTTCCGCGGTCACCACGTCGCCGTTGTGGAACTTGACGCCCTTCCGGAGCACGAACTCATAGACGAGGCCGTCCTTCGACATCGTCCACGATTCGGCCAGGCTCGGCGTGCTGAGGCCGGCTGGCATCGGCTTCACCAGCGCGTCGTGGAGGGCGTAGAGCACCATGAACGGGATGATAGTCCCTTCCGTGTCCGCGGGGTCGAGCCAGCGGGCGGCCAGGGAAACGTGCGCCCCCCACGTCACGGTGCCTTCGGGCGCCGCGCAAAGCGGATTGGCCCAGGCGAGGAGCAGGAGCGCGAGCACGAGAACCTTGCTCACAGCGTGGCTCGAAAGTGAGCGACGGCGCGAGTGACGGAATCACGGGCGGTGTCGGGATCGTACCGAACGAACGTCGTCCCTCGCCCCGGTCCCATCGAGATCTGGCGACCTCCCGTGGAAGTCGGATTATCCCATTGATGCGTGGCCTCAGGGTGCACGACGACGTCGGCAGCATGGCCGCCTTCCTTGAGTGCATTGGCCAACGCGATGCAGGGAGCAGCCAGCGTCCACGTATCCTGGAGGCCGACCATCATCAGGAGGCGACGGCGGCCCGGGAGGCCGTCGCGGGCCTGCATGTCGCGGCAGCCGCCATAGAGCGCCACGGCACTGCGAAGCCCGGGCGCTCGAGCTGGATCCAGACGCATCGCGGCCTTGATCGCGGTGCTCGCGCCCATCGAGAACCCGAGAACGCCGATGCGCTGGCCGTCGAGTGGCGGATAGCGGCTGAGATGCTGAATGACCGCCGCCAGGTCTTCCACTCGTTCATCCGTATCGATCGTGCCGGGAGGGCGCCCACAGGCGCTCGTGAACGGACGGCCCTCGAGTGGGAACGATCGCACCGACAGCCACGCGAACCCGTTTGCCACCAGGGCCTCTCGATAGGCGTTCTCCCGATTCAGCGGCCCCTCAGCGCTCCGACCGCCACAGCCGTGCAGCAGGATGACGACCGGGAACGGCCCTGAGCCCGCCGGCGTGCCCGAGAGGATGCCCGGCTCCAGCATGGCGAAGCGGTCGAGCCCGGGTCCGCCCGGCTGCGCCGTCGCGCAGGCGGCCAGCATCAGGGCGACCACACCGGCCACGATCTGTCGTGCGCGTCGGGTCATCGGACCGTCTGCTCACCGCGGCTGCGTCACCGTGTCGATGAGCGCCAGCTTTCCCGCCTTCACGACCTTCAGGCCTCTCTCCAGAGCCGGGCGGATCTCCTCAGGGTCGAGGATGGGACCGTCGCCGTAAATGCCGAAGCTCTTCGCCAGGGTGGCGAAGTCGGTGGCGGGTCCCTCCAGGCTGACCCCGACTCCAACGTTGTCCAGGGAGCGCTGTCTCATCTTGGTGACCGCGAGCTGATGTCCGACATCCTGGTAGTAGGACCGGTTGTTGAACATGACCATCAACATGGGAATGGCGTGATGCGCGGCCGTCCAGAGAGATCCGGGGGTGTACAGAAGGTCACCGTCGTTCTGGATGCTGACGCAGACCTTGCCCGTTCCCCTGAACGCCAGCGCGACTCCCATCGCCACGCCCATCCCGGTCCCCGTTCCACCGCCGCCGGCGATGTATCGCGACCCTTCCGTCACCTCCCAGAGCCTCCGCTCCCAGCCGCTCAACGACCCGTGCACCAGGACCCAGTCCTGGCCGCGTATCGTCTCCCAGATCTCGGCAGCCAGCCGGGCGGTCGAGATGGGCTTCTGCGCCCACCAGCGTTCCTTCAGGTCCTTTTGGACGCGGGTGGCGATTGCCCCGTGGATCTCCCGAGCCCTCGCGGCCCTTTCGGCGATCCGCCGTTGCAGCTCGCCGTCCATTGCGCTCTGGCACAGACGAGTGAGCTCCCGCAGAACTTGAGGCGCGCTCCCGAGGATGGCGATATCCGCGGGCACGAGCCGGCCGTGGCTGCTGGTCCAGCTCCTGATCCCGTACTCTTGCAGGCCGACACGAACGAGCTTGGTCCCCTCCCGGATGACGCTCTGGTGGCGCCGACTGTACCCGGAAGGCACCCTCGGCAGGCCCGCCGGGACGATATCGGCTTCCGGCTCTGGCCGCGTCAGCGCCGCTTCGATGTCCTTGACGCCCACGGTCAGGACCAGGTCCGCTTCCTTCAGCACCTCGACGCTGGCTCCGCTGACGTTCAGGGGGTGAAGATTCGAGATATTGAAGGAGGAGCCCTGCTCGATCACTGGAATGCCGAGAAGCTCACTCAGCGACTGGAGCGCTTCCGGCCCGCCCGGCGCCCGTCCCAATCCCTCGACCAGCAGAACCGGCCAGCGCGCCTCCCGCAGCGCCTTCGCTGCGTCGGCGATCGCCTCGGGGTTGCCCGAGGGAGGGGCGGGGGCGCGGTAGCGGCTCAGATCGGGAATGGTGAAGCCGTCAGGAAGCCGGCTCTCCTGCAGCTCCACGTCGAGGCAAAGGTAGACCGGGCCCCGGGGCTCGGTCATCGCGATCTGGTAGGCGCGCAGAATAGATTCGGCGACGCTGAGCGCCCCCTGGGGCTGGTCGTCCCACTTCACGTAGTCCCTGACGATCTGCGCCTGGACTTGCGCCGTGTGGATCCAATCGATCCACGGCCGCCGGTGCGTCGAGTCCAGCGGCCCGGTGCCTCCGATGATGATCATCGGAGCGTTGTTGAGCCAGGCTTCGTAGATCGCCTTGCTCGCGTGCTGCAGGCCGACAATGTTGTGAACCAGCGTGGCCTGAGGCCGCCCCGTCGCCAGGTAATAGCCCTCCGCCATGGCGACGGCCACCTCTTCGTGGCTGCAGGTGATGACCTCGGGCGCAACATTACCACCGTAGGTCACCAGGGATTCATGCATCCCACGGGTGGTCGCACCGGGATTCAGGGTGACGTACTCGACGCCGAGCCGATTCAGCAGGTAGACGACGAGATCCGACACGTACTCGGGCTTTCCAAGGCTCATCGTTGCGGCCTCTCCTTCAGCGATGCGTACCCGCCGAAGACGGCCCGTCGCAGTTCTTTCCAGAAGCAGTCGACGTCTTTGAACCCGGCCGCCTTCAACGCCGCTAAGTGTTGGTCCAGGGTAGCCGGAAAGGGTCCCCGGGTCGCCGTCGCCGGAGACCGGTTCCCGTGCCCCACCAGCGTTGCGAGATCCTCGGAGGCGCCTTCGCGATGGCGTCGCGTGGTCGCCACGCCGTCGTACCGCTGGTGCAGCGCGGCGGTCGGGGCGTTGATCAAGTCCGCGTTCAGAAAGGCGCCCCCCGGCTTCAACTGCGCGCAGATCTCGCCATAGATTTCGCGGATGCGCTTGAAGTCCCGCAGGTTGTGCAAGCAGCTGGACGAAACGGCGGCGTCGAACCGGCCGAACTGCCGGGGCAGCCAGCTCACCTCGAAGAGGTCGGACTGATGCAGTTTGAAGCGCTCTCCGTACTTCGCGACGAGGTGTCGTGCGCGATTCAGCATCGGCGCGGAGCCATCCTGCGCTAGGCACGTGGCGTGAGGATACCGGTCGAGGATGAACGTGCTCACGGGCCCGTAGCCCGCACCGACATCCAGGATGGTGACGGTTGCGTCGTTGGGGAACGGGAAGAGGTCGCAGATCAACTGGAACCGCTCGGCTCGGCTCGGGTCCTCCGCCTGCTGCCGCCTCACCCACTCGTCCACGTACGTCTCCGAGGCCCAATCGTGGTGGTCGCGCCGCGGCCTATCGCCTCTTGCGCGGCTGCCCCGACGTATCCGCATCTTTGCCCTCCCGCGACCCGCCCGGCCCGAATCCTGCGGCAACCGTAGCGCCAACGCAACGAGGGGGTCAAGGACCGGCTCACGGGTCCTCCTCGGCCCCGACGCTTGCACGCGGCGTTAAGCTTTTCTCGTCATAGCCCTCTCGTTGCCGTTTTTAACCGGTCTGTCGATCTCGAGCCGGCCCGTTCGACTAGTGAGCGAGAGGGAGAAGCTGGCCGCGAGGACCGGGGCGAAAACAAGGAGAAAGAGCATGGCTTCGGAGCGCGATCAGTGAGGAGGCCCTTCTACGGCTGGGTCATCGTCGGCGTAGGGGTCCTCGTCACGTGCGTCGGGTTCGGCGCGATGCTGTCGCTCAGCATCTTCCTCCAGCCGATGGCCGAGGCGATGGGCTGGACCCGCACGGGCATCGCGACGGCCGCGATGCTCAACTACCTCTGCATGGGCGTCGGCGCGTTCATGTGGGGCGCGCTTTCCGACCGGTACGGCACGCGCGTCGTCGTCCTGTGCGGCGGCGCCCTTCTCGGCCTCGGGATGGTGCTGGCCAGCCGGGCGACCACGCTGTTGCAGTTCCAGCTCCTGTTCGGCGCGATCGTCGGCGTGGCGTCCGGGAGCTTTTACGCGCCGATGACCTCGACGACCACGCGCTGGTTCACTCGGCATCGTAGCCTGGCGGTCGCGCTCGTCTCGGCGGGGTTGAGCGTCGGCTCGACGGTGATGGCGCCGCTCGCGCGCTGGCTGATCACCACCTACGACTGGCGCACCGCCATGCTCGTCATCGGCGATCTCGTGTGGCTCCTCATCATTCCGGCCGCGTTCCTCGTGCGCAACCCGCCGGCGCCAGCCGCCGGTTCGGCGGCCTCGTCCGGCGGCGGCCCCGAGCTCACGATCGGGCAAGTGGTGCGCACGCCGCAGTTCGCCGCCATCGCGCTCACGCACTTCGCGTGCTGCGCGGCGCACTCCGGGCCGATCTTCCACATGGTCACGCACGCGATCGACCGCGGGGTGCCGACGATGGCCGCGGCCACCGTGCTGAGCGCGGCCGGCCTCGCGTCGCTGAGCGGCAAGATAGGGTGCGGGATCTTCGCTGACCGCGTCGGCCCCAAGCGGACGCTCGTGGCCGGCCTCACGCTCCAGGCGGTGGCGATCATCCTCTACCTGTTCAGCGGCGGGCTCGCGAGCTTCTACGCGCTCGCGCTCGTGTTCGGCTTCGCCTACGGGGGCGTGATGCCGCTCTACGCCATCCTCGTGCGCGAGTACTTCGGCGAGCGGGTGATGGGTAGCGCCTTCGGGGCGGTGGCGCTCGCGGCGACGCTCGGCATGGCGCTCGGGCCGTGGATGGGCGGCTGGCTCTACGACGCGCTCGGCAGCTACGCGTGGATGTTCGTCGGCTCGTCCGCGATCGGGCTCGGCGCCGTCGCGATCGCGTTGACGTTCCGGCCGCCGCGCGTGCTGGGGGGGTCCCTGCTCACGGCCGGCGCGTCGACGTCATGAAGAAGCTGAACCGGAGGAGCTCGACCGTGACCCCTGAAAGGGAGACAACAATCTTCGCCGTGACCGAACGGCCGTGGACGACCCGAGGTGGAGCCCATGGGGCTCGAGAAGGAGGAAAGGGATGAGCGGAGTACGGGTACTGGTTGGCACGCGCAAGGGCGCGTTCATCCTGACGTCGGACGGAAAGCGCAAACAGTGGGACGTCACTGGCCCGCACTTCGGGGGCTGGGAAATCTACCACTTCAAGGCATCTGCAGCCGATCCGAATCGGTTCTATGCGTCGCAGTCTTCCAGCTGGTTCGGGCAGGTGATCCAGCGCTCGAACGACGGTGGCAAGACGTGGGAGGCGGTGGGCAACAAGTTCGCGTACGACGGCGTCATCGGCACTCACCTGTGGTACGACGGCACGGCGCGGCCCTGGGAGTTCGCGCGAGTCTGGCATCTCGAGCCCTCGCTGGCCGATCCGGACACGGTCTACGCGGGAATTCAAGACGCCGCGCTGTTCCGCTCGACCGACGGCGGGCAGACGTGGCAGGAGCTCCCCGGACTGCGCCAGCACAAATCGGCGTCGCTCTGGCAGCCGGGGGCCGGGGGGATGTGCCTGCACACGATCCTCCTGGATCCGAGCCATCCCGGACGGATCTTCATCGCCATCTCGGCGGCGGGCGTGTTCCGGAGCGACGACGACGGCCAGACGTGGCGACCGATGAACCGCGGCCTGAGGTCCGAGCAGATCCCCGACCCGACGGCCGAGGTCGGCCACTGCGTTCACCGCATCGCGATGCACCCGTCGCGCCCGGGCGTGCTGTTCATGCAGAAGCACTGGGACGTCATGCGCAGCGACGACGCCGGCGAGTCGTGGCGCGAGGTCAGCGGAAACCTGCCGACCGATTTTGGATTTCCGATCGACGTGCACGCGCACGAGCCGGACACCATCTACGTCGTGCCGATCAAGAGCGACTCGGAGCACTACCTGCCCGAGGGGAAGCTGCGCGTGTACCGCAGCCGGACGGGCGGGAACGAGTGGGAGGCGCTCACGAAAGGTCTGCCGCAAAGCCACTGCTACGTCAACGTGTTGCGCGACGCGATGGCCGTCGACTCGCTGGATCCGTGCGGCGTGTACTTCGGCACCAGCGGCGGGCAGGTGTACGCATCGGCCGACGCCGGAGACAGCTGGGCGCCCATCGTGCGAGATCTTCCGTCCGTGGTGTCCGTCGAGGTCCAGACACTGTCATGATCAGGGTCGTGCTCCCGGCGCATCTGCGGACACTGGCGCACGTCAACGGCGAGCTGAAGCTCGACGTTGAGGGTCAAGCCACACAGCGCTCGGTCCTCGACGCGCTCGAGGCCTGCTACCCCATGCTGCGCGGGACGATCCGCGACCAGGTCACGCACCAGCGGCGCCCGTTCGTGAGGTTCTTTGCCTGCGAGGAGGATCTGTCCCACGAGCTGCCCGACGCCCCGCTGCCCGACGCAGTCGCGACGGGGCTCGAGCCGTTTCTGGTCGTGGGGGCCATGGCAGGCGGCTAGGGCCGGCCGCGGAAAAGGACACCCGGCATGCGCTACATGCTGCTCATGTACAGGGACGAGAAGCTGTGGGGAGAGATGTCTCAGAAGGAGAGGGAGGCGATCTACCACCAAGCGGTCGAGTACAGCGAGGGCCTCCGGAAGGACGGCGTCTTCCAGGCGGGCGATCCGCTGCACCTGACCAGCACCGCCACCACCCTGCGGCTGAAGAACGGCAGGACGATCACGACCGACGGCCCGTTCGCCGAGACCAAGGAGCAGCTGGGCGGCTATAGCATCATCGAGGTCAAGAACCTCGACGAGGCGCTCTCGGTCGCCGCCCGCAACCCGTTGCTGCAAGGGGGCCACTCGATCGAGGTGCGGCCCATCAGGGTGGGGCCGCCGCTATAGCCGGTCGCGTGCACGCGGCCGCCCGGTGGAGTAGCTTTTCCACCAGGCGGTCATGGGCATCGAGGACATCTTTCGCACGGAGTACGGGCGGATTCTGGCCACGCTCATCCGCCTGCTCGGCGACTTCGACGTGGCCGAGGAGTCGCTCCAGGAAGCGTTCGCGGCGGCGCTCGAGCAGTGGCCGATGTCCGGCACGCCCGGGAATCCGGCGGCCTGGCTGGTCTCGACCGCGCGCCACAAGGCGATCGACCGGCTGCGCCGGCGCGCGCGCCTGGCACAGAAGCAGGAAGAGATCGCGCATCACCTCGAGCTGTCGGCCGGGGAGGAGGCGCCCGTGCCCGAGGACCGGCTGCGGTTGCTCTTCACGTGCTGCCACCCGGCGCTGGCGACCGAGGCGCAGGTGGCTCTCACCCTGCGCACGCTCGGGGGTCTTTCGACCGAGGAGATCGCGCGCGCATTCCTGGTGCCCGCGCCGACCATGGCGCAACGGCTCGTGCGCGCCAAGGCCAAAATCCGCGCCGCGGGCATCCCCTATGAAGTGCCGCCCGACGCGGTTCTGGCCGAGCGGCTCGACGCGGTGATGGTGGTGCTGTATCTCGTGTTCAACGAGGGCTACGCCGCGAGCTTCGGCGAGCGGCTCGTGCGCCACGAGCTGTGCGCGCAGGCCATCCGGCTCGGGCGCATGCTGGTCGAGCTGCTGCCAGCGTACGCCGAGCCGAAGGGCCTGCTCGCGCTCATGCTCCTGCACGACTCGCGGCGTCAGACACGCCTGGACGACGCAGGGGACATCGTGCTGCTCGAGGATCAGGACCGAACGCGCTGGGACCGCGCGCAGATCGACGAAGGCGCGGCCCTGGCCGAGACCGCGCTGCGCGCCGAGGGCCAGCCGCCCGGCTCGTATTCGCTGCAGGCGGCGATCGCGGCGATTCACGCGCAGGCGCCCACCGCCGCCACCACCGACTGGCGGCAGATTACCGCCCTGTACGGAGTGCTGGCGCGGGTGCACCCTTCGCCGGTGGTCGAGCTCAACCGGGCGGTCGCGGTCGCGATGTCGCTCGGAGTCGAGCGTGGGCTTGCGCTGGTGGACGAGCTCGACCGTCGGGGCGAGCTCGCCGAGTATCATCTGCTGCCCGTCGCTCGGGCCGAGCTGCTGCGCCGGCTCGGCCGCCCCGCCGAGGCCGCCGCGTCGTACCGACGCGCCCTCGCGCTGTTGAGCAACGAGGCCGAGCGGAGGCATCTGGGCAAACGGTTGCGAGAGATCGCGTCGTAGGGGCTCGGAGGCCGTGGTGCGCTAGAATCCTCCACACTGCACATCGATTCGCGACGTGAGGAGCCGATGGCGTACGTGCCCGACATCATCCCGGCCGAGGAGCGTGAGCGCTACGCCAAGGGCAACATGGGCAAGCGGGTGGGGTTCGGCGCGCGGCCGGCCGTGCTGGTCGTCGACATGACGCGCGCCTTCACCGAGGACCGCTTCCCGCTGGGCTGCAGCGCCGCCGGGGCCCCCTGCGCCGGCGCCATCCGCACCCTGCTCGATGCGGTGCGGCCGCACGGCGTGCCCGTCCTCTACACACGGTACGACGCCTTCGCCGCCGACGCGGAGTGGGGGCGCTGGCTCGACAAGGGTACGGGCGCCGAGCCCGACTCGCTCATGCGGGGACCCGAGGCGCACGAGATCGCCGACGCGATCAAGCCCGGGCCGGGGGACGTCGTGGTGACGAAGTCCAAGCCGAGCGCGTTCTTCGGCACGCCGCTGGCGTCGATGCTCACTTATCTCGGCGTCGATACGCTCGTGGTCACGGGGATGGTCACGTCGGGCTGTGTGCGCGCCACGGTGGTCGACGCCTTTTCCCACAACTATCGTGTGGTGGTGCCGATCGAGTGCGTGGCCGACCGCAGCGCGACGTCGCATCAGGTGAACCTCTTCGACATGGACATGAAGTACGCCGACGTCCTGCCCCTGGCCGACGTGCTGGCGCACTTCGGTCGCCGCTAGAAGGTTGTGCGGGACAGCGTCGTCGTGGACGGCGTCGGCAAGACCTACGCGGGCGGCGTCGAGGCCATCCGCGAGGCGCGGTTCCGTGTGGCCCCGGGCGAGTTCCTGAGCCTGCTCGGCCCGAGTGGCTGCGGCAAGAGCACGCTTCTGATGATGATCGCCGGGCTGCTCGCGCCGAGCCGCGGCAGCATCCGGGTGGACGATGCCGAGGTCCAGGGCCCGCGGCGGGACGTAGGCATCGTCTTCCAGTCACCGGTCCTGCTCCCCTGGCGCACGGTCCTCGACAACGTGCTGCTGCCGGTGGAGATGCTGCGGCTCCGCCGCACTGACTACGCGCGGCGCGCGCGCGACCTCTTGTCCATGGCCAAGGTGGACGACTTCGCCGCCAAGCTACCGCACGAGTTGTCGGGGGGAATGAAGCAGCGGGTGGCCATCTGCCGCGCGCTCGTGCACGATCCGGCCCTTCTCCTGATGGACGAGCCGTTCAGCGCGCTCGACGCCATGACGCGAGACCAGATGGGCCTCGAGCTGCTGCGTATCTGGGACGTGCACAAGAAGACCGTGGTGTTCGTGACGCACAGCATTCGCGAGGCGGTCTTCCTCTCCGATCGCGTCCTCGTGATGTCCCCCCGGCCTGCCACCATCGGCTTCGAGACCGACGTGAAGCTGCCCCGGCCGCGAACGATGGACATGCAGGAGGCCGACGAGTTCAACCGCTACGTCGGGTTGCTGCGGCACTCGATCGAGGCAGGCACGCGACCGTGAGGGGCCGATCGCTCCTGTGGCCACTGGCGGTCACGCTCGCTGCCCTCGTGGCGTGGGAGGCGGTGGTGGCCGCCCTGCGCGTGAAGACGCTGCTCCTGCCGCGGCCGAGCCTCGTGGCCGGCGTCCTCTGGAGCCGGGCGCCGCTCATCCTCGAGCACATGTGGCCGACGTTCTACCAGATCGTGCTCGGCTTTCTGCTCTCGCTGGTAGGCGGCGTGGTGGTGGCTGTCCTGCTCACGTACTCCGAGATCGTGCGGAAGGGCTTCTATCCGCTCATCGTGGTCTCGCAGATCGTCCCCAAGGTGGCGGTGGCGCCGCTCTTCGTCGTGTGGTTCGGACTGGGCGACCTGTCGCGGCTGCTCCTGGCCTTCCTGATCGCCTTCTTCCCCATCGTGATCAACACCGCGACCGGGCTCACGAGCGTGGACGACGACTTCGTGCGGATGGCGCGGGGGTACATGGGCACGCGCCGGCAGATCTTCACGAAGATCCGGTTGCCCCACGCCATGCCGCTCATCTTCGGCGGCATGAAGATCTCCATCACGCTGGCGGTGATCGGCGTGGTGGTGGCGGAGTTCGTCGCCGCCCAGCGTGGGATCGGCTACCTCATCGTGATGGCGAACGGGCTTCTGGACACGCCCCTGATGATGGCCGCCATCGCGGCGCTGAGCCTGATGGGCCTGGCCCTGTACGGCGTCGTGGCCGGTCTGGAGCGCCTGGTCGTGTACTGGCAGGTTCGCACGGAGACGCCGCGCGGCGGTTTCGCCTGACCGGCGGCACGCAGAGGAGACGACCATGAGAACGACTCGACGCAGCTTCCTGGCCGGGACGGCCGCCGCGGCCGCGACGGTCACCGCCGGCATTCCGGCTGCCCGGGCGCAGTCACAGACGAAGCTCAAGTTCACGCTGCCGTGGATTCCTCACGGCGGGTACACGCACGTCTTCGTCGCCAAGAAGCTCGGCTTCTGGGAAAAGCGCGGCCTCGACGTTGCCATCGACCGCGGCTTCGGCTCCGGCGAGGTGTGCAAGACGCTCGGGCTCGGCCAGTACGACTTCGGCAGCATCGACTTCGGCGTGATGACCAACTGCGTCGGCAAGGGACTGGACCTGGTCGCCATCGGCATGCTGTCGCCCCGGTCGCCGCTCGGCATCTTCTCGCTGCCCAAGAAGGGCATCCGAGCTCCCAAGGACCTCGAAGGCAAGAAGCTGGCCTTCGCCACGGGCAGCGGCGACTTCCAGCTCTGGCCGGCCTTCGTCAAGGCGACCGGGATCGACGACTCGAAGGTCCAGAAGGTGTTCATGGGTCCCGAGGCGCTGATCAAGTCGCTGATCGAGGAGCAGGTGGACGGCGAGGGTAACTTCTACGGCTCGATCGCCCCCAGCGTCTGGGCGCAGGGGCTCGAGCTCAACACGATGCTGTACGAGGATTACGGGGTCAAGATGTACAGCCTCGTCTTCGCCGCCCAGAGCAAGACCATCAAGGAGCGGCCCGACGTGTGCGAGCGGTTCATGCAGGGCACCATGGAGGGCCTCGCCTACACGTACCTGCACCCCAACGAGTCCATCGACATCCACCTGGAGCAGGTGAAGGAGTTCAAGGGCAGCCCCACCAACCGGGACGTCGTCAAGCACGGCCAGGGCGTGATGACGGCGATGGGCCTGGCGCCAGAGATCGAGAAGAACGGTCTCGGCTGGATGGACCCCGAGATGGTCAAGCGGACGCGCGAGACGGTGATCACGTACATGGGCGCCAAGGACGTCCCGGTCGCCGAGCAGCTCTTCACCAACGCCTTCGTCGGCAAGGTGAAGCTCACCCCGGCCCAGTGGGCAGGCGTGCGCGACGCGGTGAAGCGCTACATCCCCGTGAAAGCGTGAGGCGGGCATGAAACAGGGTTTTCGCGACGCGCTACGCGTCCTCGAAGACGCGGGCGAGCTGCGCCGAATCAAGAAGGCGGTCGATCCCCGTCACTTCTCGGCGCTCGCCGCCCAGGCGAAGGAGGCGACATTCTTCGAAGCGATCGAGGGCTACCCGAGCTGGCGCGCGGCGGGCGCGCTCGTCTCCACCCGCAAGCGTCTTGCCCTTGCCATGGGCTGCTCGGAGGCCGATATCGCCCGGCGCTTCGAGGACGGGATCCGCCGCCCCGTCGACGCCAGGCTGGTGAGCGATGGCCCGTGCCAGGAGGTCGTCTGGCAGGGCGATGCGGTCGATCTGACCGCGATCCCCCTTCCGTTGATGCACGTGAAGGACGGCGGGCCGTACATCTCCGCAACCATGGTGGTGTCCAAGGACCCGGAGTACGGCCGCAACGTCGGATCGTACCGGTTGATGTACCGCACGCCGCGCGAGACGGGCATCGATCTGGTGTCCTCGTCCGACATGCGGCGCTACTACCAGCGAGCGCTCGACGCCGGGCGCCCGCTCGAGATCGCGGTCGCGGTTGGCGTCCATCCCTACGAGATGCTGGCCGCCTCGTACAAGGCGCCGATCGACGTGGACGAGTACGCCATCGCCGGTGGGCTGCACGGCGCGCCCGTCGATCTGGTGCGCTGCCGGACGGTCGACCTCGAGGTACCGGCCGACGCCGAGCTGGTGCTGGAGGGCGAGCTGCTGCCCATCGGGTGGACGGCGGACGAAGGGCCGTTCGGCGAGTTCAGCCACATCACGGGCGACGTGAAGTGGAACCCGATCTTCCGCGTGAAGTGCATCACCCACCGGCGGGACCCGATCTTCTACATGCTCCAGATGCCGTGGGAGAACGACTGGCTGGCCGCGCCCGTGATCGAGGCGGCCGGGCTGCAGGCCCTGCGCATCGCGAGCGTGGAGCCGGTGGCGATTCGCGCGCCCGTCGGCGGCTGCTGCTACTGGACGCTCATCGCTTCCATCCGCAAGCGCCCCGGCGAGGGCAAGAACGCACTGCTGGCGCTGCTCTCGGTCGCCGAGGTGAAGCTGGCCATCGTGACCGACGACGATATCAATATCTACGATCCCGACGAGCTGGACTGGGCCATGACGTTCCGCATCCAGGCCGACCACGACGTCCTCATCATTCCCGGCGCGCGGGGCAAGCACATCGATCCGAGCGTGCGTGCGTGGTCGCTCGGCAAGGGCGGGTTGCCCACCACCGCCAAGCTCGGCATCGACGCCACCATTCCGGAGGGCGTGCCGAGGGAGCAGTACGAGCGGCTCCGGTACTTCGCCAAGGACGCCGTGCGACTGGAGGACTACCTGTGAGCCCGCTCGCCGAGCGGCTGGTGGCCGACCTCCGCGCGCGCCCGCGACACTTCGCGGAGCTGGTGGAGGCGCACACCGGGGTGGCGTGGCGCGACTTCCTGCGAGCCTGGGGCGAGGTGCGGGGGCTGGAGGCGCTAGGCCGCGACGAGCAAGGCCGTTATGTGATCGCCGCGCCCGCGGGCTAGTGTCCCGTCCGCGAAGCTCTGTTAAGACCTCGCCGCAGGCGGAGGCGACGGGCGGGTGCGTTAGGGGGCGCCGGGACCACGCGGCAGGCGCTCGCTGCTCGGTTGCGGCTGGGCTCCATCCGGGCGCATCGCGTCCGCATCGGGCGAGGCGGGAACGGATCCCGTCGCCCCCTACCGCACCCGCCCGTCCCCTCCGCCTGCGGCGAAGGCTCAAGCGCCGTACATAACTTTACCTGCCAGAAAAACGAGCTTAACCGGACCCGCCCAGACTTGCTTGCGATGCGAGACATTCACGACCCCCTTCAAAGGAGCAGCTATGGACACGACACAGACCCCACAGCCTTCCACGTCCGGTGAAGAGAAACCGCGCCGCCGTTTCGTGAGGCGCATGGCGATCGCCACCGTCATCGCCGGCGTGGCGTCCGGCCTCGGCATCAAGGCGTTTGCCCAGGGCGGCGGCCATGGCGGGTGGCATCGTGGCGGCTTCATGGGCGCCGCGCTCGATCCCGCAATGGTGGATGAGCGCCTCGACCGGATGCTCAAGCACCTGTACGTCGAGATCGATGCCAGCGACGCGCAGAAGCAGCAGCTTGCCCCGATCGTGAAGAGCGCGGCGCGCGACCTGTTGCCGGTGCGCGCCAGGCTGCACGACGCGCGCCGGCAGGCCGTCGAGCTGTTGTCGCGAGAGAGCGTCGACCGTGCCGCCCTCGAGACCCTCCGCGCCGACCAGCTCAGGCTGGCCGAACAGGCCTCGATGCGCTTCACTCAGGCGCTCGCCGACGTGGCCGACGTGCTCACGCCCGAGCAGAGGAAACAGCTGGCCGAGCGCATCGGCCGCTGGCACGGGCGCCGCGGGTAAACTGGACGTGTGACACCGCGCATTCTGTTGATCGAAGACGACCCCCGCCTCGCCGCGATGTTGTCCGAATATCTCGGCGAGGCGGGGTTTCACGTGTCGACGGCCGCCGCCGGCAGGGCTGGGCTGGAACAGCTGGGCCGTGAGCCCTACGACGCGCTGGTGCTCGACCTCATGCTGCCAGACATCGACGGGCTCGAGGTGTGTCGGCGGCTGCGCGCGACGTCCGACACTCCGGTGCTGATGCTCACGGCGCGCGGCGACACGATGGACCGCGTCGTCGGCCTGGAAATAGGCGCCGACGATTACCTGCCGAAGCCGTTCGAGCCGCGAGAGCTGCTGGCGCGCCTGCGCGCGATCCTCCGCCGGCGCCACTCGAGCCGCGCATCGAACGTGCTGCGCTTCGGCCGGCTCGAGATCGATCGTGATGCCCGTGTCGTGCGCGTGGATGGCGCGGAACGCAGCCTCACGGGTCATCAGTTCACGCTGCTCGTGGCACTTGCCGAGAAGGCGGGCCGCGTGCTCTCGAGGGACACCCTGATGGATCTCGTCAAGGGCGAGGCCCTGGAGGCCTTCGACCGTTCGATCGACGTTCACGTCTCACGTATCCGCGCGGCCATCGAGGACGACCCGAAGAAGCCCCGCCGTCTCCTCACCGTCCGGGGCGCCGGCTACGTGTTTGCCAAGCAACAAGACTGATGCCCAAGCTCTATCTGCGCATCTATCTGGCAGTACTCGCGAGCCTGGCGGTATTTGCGCTCGCTTCGGGCTTCCTGTGGCGCCAGCTCGGCGACGGCGGCCCGGCGGGTCACGCGTTTGAAGTTGCCGGGACGCTCGCGCAAAATGTGCTGCCACCCGCCGCGGCACCGCGGTCCGAGCAGCAGGCGGCGCTGGACAAGATCGCCGCAAATTTGCGCGCGGACGTTGCGCTGTTCGCCGCCGACCGCACGCGACTCGCCGCCGTCGGCGATTCGTTGCCGGCGCCGGACACAGGTCGGGACCGCGGCGGCTGGTTGCACCCCTGGGCTGGCTCGCCGGCCGGGGCGATCCATTTGCCGGACGGCCGGTGGCTGGTGGCGCGCGTGCCGCACGACCGCCGGCATGCGGGTGTCGGCCTGTTCTTCATGCTCGCGCTGATCGCGCTCGCCGTCGGGGTCGGTGCCTATCCCGTTGTGCGCCGTTTGACCGCACGGCTGGAGCGTCTGCAGGCGGGCGTCGAGTCGCTCGGCGCCGGGGACCTCTCGGCGCGGGTGAAGGTCGAAGGTAACGATGAGGTGGCGCAGCTTGCCAGGAGCTTCAACCGCGCCGCCGGTCGCATCGAAGAGCTGGTCGGCGCCCACAAGTCGCTCCTGGCCAATGCCTCGCACGAGCTGCGCACGCCGCTCGCTCGCATCCGCATGGCGGTGGAGCTGATGAAGGAGAACGCCGATCCCAGGCGCAAGCGCGGCCTCGAGCAAGACATCATGGAGCTCGACGCGCTGATCGACGAGATTTTGATCGCCAGCCGCCTGGACGCGGTGAAGGGACGGGAAGCGGACGAGGAGGTGGATCTGCTCGCGCTGGCGAGCGAAGAGTGCGCGCGCTACGAGGAGGCTGAGCTCGCCGGTCAGCCGGTCACCGTGCGCGGCGACCCACGCTTGCTCCGCCGGATGATCCGAAATCTCCTGGAGAACGCGCGGCGCCACGGCGCGCCGCCCATCGACGTGCACGTGAGCCGCGCCGAGGGCGGGGCCGAGCTGCGCGTCAGCGACCATGGCCCGGGCATTCCGGACGCGGAGCGCGAGGGTGTGTTCCGCCCGTTCTACCGGTTTGCCGACGGTGGAGAGCGCGCCGGGGCCGGATTGGGGCTGGCGCTGGTGCGCCAGATCGCGCGCCGCCACGGCGGCGACGCGCGATACCTGGGACGCGAGCAGTCCGGTGGGAGCTTCATCGTGACCCTCGAAGCGTCGACCCCTGGTGGCGTGAGTTGACGCGACCCCGAGGGACTATTCCGCAGACGTACGCGCCCACACGGCGTACAGCGGATCGCCCTGGTCCCCGGGCGACCGGTCCTCTACCGTAGGGTCGATCCAGCCCCCGGCGGCTTCGAAGTAGGAGCGGACGAGCGTCAGGTGTTGCTGGTCGGTGGTGCTGAGCCAGACGGCGACCGCCTTGGTGGGGAAGCAACGGTTGGAGAAGGACACGACGAAAGGTGCTCTCGGCCGGAGCACCCGGCGGACTTCTCGGAAGACCAGCAACGGGTGGGTCACGTACTGGATCGACACGGCGCACATCGCCCCGTCGAACTCCTCGTTGCCGAAGGGCAAGCGCGGGGTCCGGTTCAAGTCGTGGACGATGTGGCGCGTCAGCCGCGGGTTGTCCGTCATCTCCTCCGCGTTCAACCCCAGCCCGACCACTTCGCGAGCCTGAAAGCGCTCCGGGAGATGGCTGCGCCAGCTGCTCATCAGATCGAGCAGCCGGCCGCCGGTGGGGAACACCTCGGAATACAGCCGGCCGAGGGCGGCGATGGCGCCGTCATCGATGTGGACGACCTTGCGCGGAGCGACGTAGAAGCGATCGTCCGAGGACTCGTCGTCACGCGCATAGGCGTCGGGAGAAAACAGACCGTCGCCGACTCGATCTGACCCAGCGTGCCGGCTCGAATCATCGCCGTGCTCTCGCGTCATGGCCTCTCGGTGCTTTCGTGAGATGTGCGTGCGTGGCCGCGTCAGTATAGATGCCATAGGGCCGATCGAGGAGACAACGTGCTGAAGCTGGCACGGGCACCGCGGCCGGCTTCGCGGCTGCCCGCGCGCTCTCGGATGCACTGCAGGCGGCTCAGCTCCGGAAGAAATCGACGAGCGTGGCGTACGTTGCGTCGGGCGCCTGCTCGGCGGGATAGTGGCCGCACGGCAGCGCGACACAGCCCACGAGGTTGGTGACGTAGCTCGACCAGGCCTTGTCGTAGCTGTAGAACCTGCTCGTATGGCTCTGGCCGCCGACGATCACGAGCACCGGACAGGTGATCTTGTGCCCGGCCGCGAGGTCCGCGGTGTCCATCGCGTAATCGATCGTGGCCGCCGCGCGGTAGTCCTCGCACACCCCGTGAATGTGCTCGGGGGTGCAGCAGCGCACGTATTCCTGGAGCGCCTCGTCGCTGAACCCGCCCTTTCCCAGGCCCTGCGAGCCGAGCTTGAGCCGGATGTAGTACTCCTCGTTGCCGGCCAGCAGGCGCTCCGGGAAGTCGTACGGCTGGGCCATGAACGACCAGTGATAGCTGTTGAGCGCCCATTCCCGCGTGACGTTCGTCCACACGTGGTGCGTCGGCAGGATGTCGATGGAGCAGAGCTTGAGGACGGCGGCGGAATGATCGAGCGCCATGCGGTAGCCGGTGCGCGCGCCGCGGTCATGGCCGGCCACCATGAAGCGCTCGAAGCCGAGCTGGCGCATCACGTCCACCTGGTCCTGCGCCATGCGCCGGAACGAATAGTTGCTGTGGTCCGGCAGGCCGCGCGGCTTGCCGCTGTCCCCGTAGCCGCGCAGGTCCGTGGCGACCACGGTGAAATCCTCTGCCAGGCGGGGCGCGACGAGGCGCCAGTGGATGTGCGACAAGGGATTGCCGTGCAGCAGGAGCAGTGGCGGACCGGCGCCGCCCACCACCCCGTGGATCGCGACCTCTGGATCGCTGGTGCGGATGTCGAAACGGCGGAAACCCTCGTACATCATTATGTCACCGTCCCTCGGTGTAGCTGATCCGGTAGATGCGCCCGGCCTTGTCGTCCGAGACCAGCAGTGCGCCGTCGGACATGACGAGCACGTCCGCGGGCCGACCGGACGCGGCGCCGCCCTTGAGCCAGCCGGTGGCAAAGGGCTCGTAGGACGTCGCGCGCCCGCCGTCGACCTTCACGAACGTGACGCGGTAGCCGATCGGGGTCGAGCGGTTCCACGAGCCGTGCTCCGCGATGAAGATGCCGCCGCGGTACCGCTCGGG
>QHSV01000205.1 GCA_003221655.1 Candidatus Rokuibacteriota bacterium | reverse complement strand
GTCGACCTCTACTCCGGGGCCGCGTACGCCTCGATGGGGATCCCGACCGACCAGTTCACGCCGATTTTCGCGATGAGCCGGGTCGTCGGATGGGCGGCCCACGTGATGGAGCAGCACGCGAACAACCGGCTGATCCGACCTCGTGCGGAGTACACGGGCCCGACGCACGCCACGTACGTCCCTATCGACCGGCGCTAGGGAGGCCGTGCGCGCCTCGTCGCGCGTGAGCCTCGTGATGTGCGTCTCCAACGGGCTCGAGGATACTCGAGCCTGCCTCCAGAGTCTTCGGACTACGACCGAGCCGTTCCGGCTGATCGTCATGGACAATGGCTCGACCGACGGCACGCCCGAGTTCTTCCAGCGCTTTCCGCACGCGTATCCGCTGACCTTCGCGCGGAGCCCGGGCAACGACGGCGTGATCGCGGCGCTCAACCGCGCCTGGCGGCTCGCCGACACCGAGTTCGTGTGCTTTCTGCACAACGACACGGAGATGCTGGAGCCGGCGTGGCTGTCACGGCTCCTCGCGGCGCTCGCCGAGCCCGGCGCCGGGCTCGCTGGCCTCTACGGCGCCAAGCGGCTGCGGGCCGACGGCCGGGCCGTGGGCCGCACGATCGTCCACAGCCTGCTCCCGCAGCCGACCGTCAGGGCCCCGTGGGAGGATGTGGCCTTCGTCGACTCGGTCTGCATGTGTCTCTCGCGCCGCCTGCTCGACTCGATCGGCGGCTTCGACGAAGGCTACGGCTTCTACCACGGCCACGACCGTGATCTCTCGCTCGCCGTGCTGGAGGGCGAGCGGCGGTGCCTCGTCGTCCACGCGCCGTTCCACCACCACGGCGGCCGGACGCGGACGCGCGACTTCGCCCGTGACCCGTCGCGGGAGCGGGCCGACCTCGTCCTTCGCGACTCGGCGCTCGCGCGCTTCGCCGAGAAGTACCGCCGGCGACTCCCGTGTGACGTCCGCGGACCGCGCGAGCGAATGCGTGACTGGCTCAAGGTGCGTTTCGCATGAGCCCCCTTCGGATCGGGATCGTCGGGGCCCGGTTCGCCGCCGACCTGCACGCGACGAATTATCGACCGCTCCGCCCCGCCCGGGCGGAGCTGACCGCGGTGTGCTCCCGGACACGGGAGGAGGCCGAGCGCTTCGCTCGACGTCACGCGATCCCGCGTGTCTTCACGGACTATCACGCGCTGGCGGCCTCGCCCGACGTGGACGTCGTCGATATCTGCGCGACGACGGACATGCATCACGAGATCGCGGTAGTGGCGGCCCGGGCCGGCAAGCACGTCATCGTCGAGAAGCCGCTGACCGGCGCCTTCTGCGACGCCACGGAGCCCCGGGACGCGATGCTCGCGACGGCGCTGGGGAACGCCGACGCGGTGCTCGACGCCGTCGCGAAAGCGGGGGTGACGCTCTGCTATGGGGAGGACTTCGTCTACGCCCCGCCGGTGGCGAAGCTCCGGCGCCTTCTCGACGCGAGCGGCGGCGCGATCCTCGAGCTGCGCGCCGAGGAAAGTCACTCGGGGTCCCACGCTGCGTATGCGCGCCGCTGGAAGAGCGCGGGCGGAGGGGCGTTCTTGAGAATGGGCTCGCACCCGGTCGGCGCGGTGCTCCACCTCAAGCACTGGGAAGGCCTGCGGCGCCGGGGCCGCCCGGTGCGGGTCCGCGCAGTCTCCGCCGAGGTCGCCAGCCTGACGCGGCTTCCGGTGGTCTCCGGGATCAGACGGCACATGTCGACCCTCGCGGAGGATGTCGAAGACTGGTCGGTCGCCGTGCTCACCTTCGAGGACGGGACCATGGCCACGATCCACTCGAACGACATCACGCTGGGTGGAGTCCGCAACGTGGTGACTGCGTACCTGACGAACGCGGTGATCCAGGCGAACATCAACCCCAACACGGCGGTGACTGCGTATGCGCCCGACGCCGCCATTTGGGGCGACGAATACATCACCGAGAAGGTGGAGACCAAGGCCGGCTGGCAGTATCCGAGCCCCGACGAGGACTGGATGCGCGGCTATCCCCAAGAATTGGAAGACTTCGTCAGCGCGATCAGCGAACGCCGCGAGCCGCTGTCGGGCGCGCTCCTGGCCCGAGAGGTGGTCGAGGTGATCTACGCGGGTTATCTCTCGGCAGCCACCGGCCGCCGCGTCGAGCTGCCACGGCCATGATTCCCTTCGCGAAGGGGCACGGGCTCGGCAACGACTACATCGTCATCGACGAGGCCGACCTCTCTCGGCCGCTCTCGACAGCCGCGATCGGCCGCATCTGCGACCGGAACTGGGGCGTCGGCTCCGACGGCATCCTCCTGCTGGTGCCGAGCCGCCGCGCGGATTTCGGCCTGCGCATCTTCAACCCCGACGGCAGCGAGGCGGAGAAGTCGGGGAACGGGCTCCGCATCTTCGCGAAGTACCTCTGGGACCACGGCCGCGCGAAGAAGCCGATATTCACGGTCGACACCAAGGGGGGCGTCGTCGAGTGCCAGTGTCGGGTCGAGGGCGGCCGGGTCGGCTTCGTCATTGTCGAGATGGGCCGGGCGACGTTCCGGGCTCCCGAGATCCCGATGAACGGGCCGGACCGCGAGGTGATCGGCGTGCCGCTGCAGCTCGGGAACGGCACGACGTTGGCCGTCACGGCGGTCTCGGTCGGGAACCCGCACTGCGTGACCTTCGTCGAGCGGCTCGACGAAGGCGAGTGCCGGCGACTGGGCCCGCTCATCGAGCGTCACCCGGCGTTCCCCAACCGGACGAACGTCCAGTTCGCGCGCGTCTCGGCGCGCGATACGCTCGACATCCTCATCTGGGAGCGAGGCGCCGGCTACACGCTGGCCTCCGGATCGTCTTCGTGCGGCGCCGCCTCCGCCGCCGTGCGGAACGGGCTCTGCGACCACGGCCGCGTGACGGTGCGCATGCCTGGAGGCGAGCTGACGATCCACGTGCGCGCTGACTGGTCGCTCCGTCTCGAGGGCCCGGTCGAGGAGATCTATCGGGGCACGCTGTCCGCGGAGTTCGCCGTGACGCTATGAAGCGGGTG
>QHSV01000012.1 GCA_003221655.1 Candidatus Rokuibacteriota bacterium | reverse complement strand
CGCCCGACTTGTTGACGACGATGAGCGGCCGCGGCGAGAGCCTGTGCTTCTCGGCGATGCCGGCAATCAAGCGCGCCATCTGGTCGGCGCCGCCGCCGGTCCCGGCCGGCACCACGAACTCGATCGGCTTGGTCGGCTCCCAGGCCGCCGCGGAGGCGGGGATGGCGAGCAGCAGCGCGAGAACGAGTGCGACAACGGCTTCGAGCTTCATCGCTCGCTCCTTTGCCCGAGGTCAGGCCTCGGGTCCATGTAGTATCGGAATACGTACGGAATACGTATAGAACACGAAAGGGCCGGGTCCCGTTTCACGGGAGCCCGGCCCGCTAAGAGCGGCGAGGAGGCGCCATGGGTGATCCGGGCGCTACTTTGCCGAGAGCGCCTCTTTCGACGCGTCCAGACGCCGGAACGGCACCACCGCCGGAATCTCCCACTTGTTCCACATTTCGTCCACCTTCGCCTGGAAGTACGCGAGATCCTCCTCGATGAAGTGCGCGAACCGCCCCTGCTTGAGGAGATACTCGCGCACCGGCTTGCGCGGGCGCCCCTCGACGATGGCCTTGGTCTTGCCGTAATACTTGACCTGGCCGTCTTCCACCTCGTAGAGAGGGAAGATCCCCGTCTCGATCGCCAGCTCGCCCAGCTCGTGGGAGAGCATCGGGTCGTAGTCCCAGCCCTTCGGGCACGGGTCGAGCGAGTGAATGAACGTGGGGCCGCCGATCGTCAGCGCGCGGCGCACCTTGTTCATCATCTCCACGGCGTACGAGGCGCAAACGGTCGCCACGTAGCGGCACTCCGGATGACCCGCCGCCAGCATGCCCGCCATGTTCTTCTTCCACCGGGTGTGGATGAGGCGCTTCACCTTGCCGGGCGGGCTGAACGTGGTGTTGGCGCCGTACGGCGTCATCCCGGAGAGCTGGATATCGGTGTTGGCGTACGACTCGTTGTCGTAGAGGAGGATCAGCGAGTTGTACTCCTTGTGGGTCAGCGTGGCCGAGATGGCGCCGAGGCCCATGTCCGCGCCGCCACCGTCGCCGCAGAACGCGATGACATTGATCGGCTCGGACTTCATCTTCCCCTTCTTCATCAGGGCCTTGAGCCCCGCGGCCGTCCCGAGCGCCGCCGAGCCCGACGACCCGAGCTGCGTGTGCATCCACGGCACCACCCACGGCGTCGTGTAATAGGTCGTGTTCGCGACGTACATGCATCCGGTCGAGCCGAGCACGATCGTGCGCGGCCCGGACGCCTTCACCATGAGCTTCATGACCAGCGCGGATTCGCACCCCTGGCAGGTCCGGTGCCCGGAGGTGAAATACTCCTCGATCGTCACCCGCTTGACGCCGCGGAACGGTTCGAGGATCTGCGTCGCGTTGCTGAAGGTCGTCGTCTCGGCCATGGTGGCTTCTCCTATTCCCGCACGCCCAGCCAGTGGGTCTTCGCGTCGGACTTGCCGGCCGCGGCGGCCGCGTAGCAGAGGTCCACCGCCTTGTAGACATCCTCCAGCGTCACTTCGCGACCGCCCAGACCGCAGATGAAGGACAGGAGCGGCGGTCTCCGGTCGGCATTGTACAGGGCCGCGCGGATCTCGTTGGCGACCACGCCCGACCCGAACGGCGAACCGAACGAATAGTTGCGGTCGATGATGCCCACCGCCTTCGCCTTCGACAGCGCCGCCACGAGCTTCTCGGTCGGGAACGGCCGGAACCAGCGCAGCCGCACCAGGCCGACTTTCTTCCCCTTGGCGCGCAGCTCGCGGATCGCGACCTTGATCGGCAGCGAGATCGTGCCCATACCGACCAGGATCACGTCGGCGTCGTCGCTCATGTACTCCTCGAACCAGGGGTTCTCCGGTCCGCGCCCGAAGACGCGGCGGAAGTCGGCGTACGCCTCCTCGATCACCGTGACGGCGCGCCCCATGGCCTCATTGTTCTGGCGACGGATTTCGATGACCCAGTCCTCGTTCGCCTGGGGCGCGACGGTGATCGGGTTGTCGGGGTGCAGCTGGAGATCGCCCCGATCGTAGCGCGGCAGGAACCGGTCGACCTTCGACTTCGGCGGCACCATCGTGAGCGCCTGGGAGTGGGTGAGGAACGCGCCGTCCGCCGAGATCGCCAGCGGCAGGAACACGCGCCGGTCCTCGGCGACCCGGTAGGCGATCAGCGTGGTGTCGAGCGCCTCCTGGGACGTGTCGATCCAGCAGAGCAGCCAGCCGACGTCGCGAACGACGAGCGCGTCGTTGTGCTCCACGCCGAAGGCGCCCGGGTCGTCGAGGGCGCGGTTGCCCACGAGCGCCACCATCGGCACGCGCAGCGGGGGCGTCACGACGAGGCATTCCATGGCATACATCCAGCCGACGCCGGACGAGCCGCAGAAGACGCGCGCGCCGACGGTGGAGGCGTGCTTGACGATCTCGAACTGGCTGTGCTCGCCCTCGGCGACGATGTACTCGGCGACGAGCTGACCGCCCGAGATCTTCTTGGCGATCGCCTGCATGACGGTGTCATACGGCCGGATCGGATAGGCCGTGACGACGTCGATGTCGGCGAGCGTCAGCGATTCGGCGACGGCTTCGCTGCCGGAGATCAGGAGCTCCTTGTCCTCTTCGGTGGCGGCCGGAGCCGCCGGGGTGACAACCGCCATTGCTGGCCTCCGTTTAAATCGTCTTGTGCTGCGCGTTCTCGCCCGGGATGCCGGCGGTGATCTCGACACCGCCGCCGTCGAGGTTTTTCTCGAGCTCCTGCTCGTACTGGCCGCGGAAGCGGAAGCCGTGCGAGCGCACCGTGGCGTTCTTGTCGCCGATCTTCTCCGTCATCCAGGCCTTGTACCCCTCCTTGTCGTTCCGCCACATCTCCCACTGGCTCGCGTTGTCGTCGAACACCGACTCGTTGACCATCGTGATGCACTTTTCCACCGGGCAGACCGCCTCGCACACGCCGCAGCCGCAGCACGCCTCCATGTTGGCGTCGTAGGTGCCATCGGGCATGACGTCGAAGCAGGAGTCGGGGCACTGGATCCAGCAGAGCGTGCACTTCACGCACGTGTCGAAGTCGATGACGGGTCGCATCGTCCGCGTGGTGAATTTCTTGAAGTACGGGTTGCGCTCGGGCACATACCCCTTGCCGTCCTCCTTCGGCTTGCCGACCGGGATCGCCGGGATGGTCACGCCCTCCCGCATCTCCCACCACTTGGGCATCTCGAACGAATACGGGATCTCGACGTTGCCCTCGGTAAGCTTGACTTCGCGGGACTCGAGCCGCTGGTATGCCTTCTTCGCCGACTCGACCTTGAGGTCCGAGCCCCACTCGATCTCCTTGACGGCCTCGCACACCCCATCGAGCGTCAGGAAGGACGGGGCGATCTTGGCGAGGGCGCCCAAGATCCGGACCTCGGTGTGGTCCTCTTTGTAGACCCAGAGCCCGGAGAACGAGGCCTTGGCGCGGAGGAGCGCCAGCTTGTAGGGCGCGTCCTTCTTGTGGATGTCCTTCAGCAGGCTGTCGAAGCTCTGGACCGACGTCATCAGGAGCGTGCCGTTGGGCACCGTGAGTCGGTTGATCGGCTGCAGCCCGTACCACGCCCAGGACTCGACGCCTTTCGACAGCGTGTCGTCCACGGCGATCGTGACGTCGACGTGCTTGGGCTCGTAGCGCGCCATGTTTTGCTCGAGCTCTTCCTTGGTGTCGGCGACGATCGCGAAGTCTTTCGCGGGGATGCCGTTTCGCTGGGGGCTGTCGCCGTATCGGCCGAACGCGATGCCCCATCGGCCCGACTTGCGTGCCGACAGCACGATCCCACGCGTGATGCGCGCGGCCAGGTTCTTCTGGAAGATGCCGCGATAGACGACCTCGCAGATCAGGGCAGCCATTCGCTCCTCCTCATGCTCACGCTACTACGTCGTGGGGCGCTCGTCGTGGTCGGCTGGTCTGACCAGAGGCTACGGCCACCCCCCCCGCCCTGTCAAGGGGCACGCTCCAAGTGGCGTTGGACCTTCCGGGAGTCGGCTGCGGGGGCTTACCCGACCTTGCTCAGGAAGCCGGTGAGGGCCTGGGTGAAAGCCTCGGGCTGCTCCATGTTCGACAGGTGGGCAGCCGACTTGAGCACTACCAGCTGAGACCCCTTGATCTGCTCGTTCATGACCTTCGATGCCGCGACCGGCGTGCCCTGATCATCTTCCCCGACGATGATCAGCGTCGGTATCTTGATGGCGCCGATGCGGTCGGTGAGATTGAGACTCGAGATCGCCTGGCAGCAGCCGATGTATCCGGCTGGGTTCGTCGACCGGATCATCGCACGGACGCTTTCGACGACGCTCCCGCCCCGGTCCTTGAACGGCGCCGTGAACCACCGGCCGAGCGTCCCTTCCACGAGCGGCTCCATCCCTTTCGCTTCTGCGGTGTGGACGCGCTCGTCCCACAGGGGCTTGGCCTCAGGCGGGACGCGACTCGACGTGTCGCACAGGACGAGGCTCGCGAAGAGCTCAGGTGCCTTGAGGGCGAGAGTCTGGCCGATCATGCCTCCCATCGAGAGCCCCACCCAGTGAGTGCGCTGGATCCCGAGGGTGCGCAGGAGAGCCTGCGCGTCGTCGGCGAGCTGGTCGAGCGAGTACGCGGACTTCGGCGCGTCAGTCCCGCCGTGACCCCGCGTGTCGTAAGACAGCACCCGCCAGCGGGCTGTCAGCGCCTTCACCTGGGGCTCCCACATGGCGAGCGTCGTCGCGAGCGAATGGCTCAGCGTGACGACGGGCGCTCCGGTCGGACCGTCCAGGGTGTAGTTCATCGAAATTCCGTTTGCCGTGATTTTCATTGCGTGGTCCTCCGTGTTCCCGCCGCCGTTAACCTTGGCCTTGCCGCTCCCGGACCGAGTCGATCGTCCACTGGAGCGCGTCGGCGGCACGCCCGTCGTTCGGGCGACCGCGCTTGCGGAGCTCGGCGATCACCCGTCGCCGAGCCTCGGCAGGGCGATTCTGCCCCAGCTTGAACTTCGCACGCCAGCGGATGATCCCGAGCTTCACGGCGGCGAGTTGAGCCATCGCCCCTCGATAGAGCGGGTCGCCCGGGTCGAGAGGCCTGAATCCCCCTTCGGGCTGGTATCGCGCGAGCAGCCGCCGCTGTTGCGCCGCGACGGCCTCCGAGTCCTCGGCAACCCGCGCCTCGCACTCGAAGATCACGGTCCGGTGGTAAGCGGTCGCCGAGCCGCCGTACTCGGGATGAACCCAGTACGACGGGATCACTCCCAGGACCTCGTCGACCTCGAGCACGCAGCGGGGACGGGCCTTCAAGTCCTTGATCTGTTCGTCCGATCTAACAAGGTGCAAGTCCAGGCCGTTCTCATCGTAGTGTCGGTGAGCTCCGGGTGGAATGTTGCGACCAGAACCCGGCCTTGCCGGGCCATGACCGGCTCGCCCCTGTGTTCGGCCAGCACCTGGACGCCCGGCCCCAGCCGGCGGATCCTGGGCGCCCTGATGAAGACCATCTCGAGCGGAATCGGACCCGCGTCGAGCCTCGCCACCCCGGACGCCTCGAACGACTCGCGCTGCCGGCCGTAGGCGTTGCGCTCGACGGTGACGTCGATGAGCCCGAGCGAGAACTGCGTCGGGCTCTCGACCTCTCGCGCCAGGATGATGAGACCCGCGCAGGTGCCGAAGATCGGCTTGCCGGCGCCGTGGAACTTCTCGATGGTGGACACGAAGTTCCACGCCTCCATGAGCTTCAGCAGGGTCGTCGACTCGCCCCCGGGGATGATGAGCCCCTCGACGTCGTCGAGCTCGGACGGCTTTCGCACCTCGACCGCCTCGACGCCGCATTTCTCCAGCGCTTTGGCGTGGAGCGCGAAGTCGCCCTGGAGGGCGAGGACCCCGACCCGCATCGAGGTGCCTACCAGCCCCGAGTCTGTAGCAGCTCCTTCTCCGGGAGCTTGGAGGTCTCGAGCCCGACCATCGCGTCGCCGAGATCTTCGCTCACGCGGGCCAGCACGTCGGGGTCCTTGAAGTGAGTCGTCGCCTGGACGATGGCGCGGGCGCGCTTCGCCGGGTCGCTCGACTTGAAGATCCCGGAGCCGACGAAGACGGCTTCGGCCCCGAGCTGCATCATGAGGGCCGCGTCTGCCGGCGTCGCGATCCCGCCCGCGGAGAAGTTCGGCACCGGGAGCTTGCCGGCCTTGGCCACCCAGCGCACGAGATCGTACGGGGCGCCGAGCGTTTTCGCCTCGGTCATCAACTCCTCGGGCGCCAGCGTGGTGAGGCGGCGGATGCCGGAGACGAGCGCGCGCATGTGGCGGACCGCCTCGACGATATTGCCGGAGCCCGCTTCGCCCTTGGTCCGGATCATCGCCGCGCCCTCGCCGATGCGTCGGAGCGCCTCGCCCAGATCGCGGCAGCCGCAGACGAAGGGGATGCGGAACGCGAACTTGTCGATGTGGAAGTGCTCGTCGGCCGGCGTCAGCACCTCTGACTCGTCGATGTAGTCGACGGCGAGGGCTTCGAGGATCTGCGCTTCGACGAAGTGGCCGATCCGCGCCTTCGCCATGACCGGAATCGTCACCGTCTTCTGGATCTCCTTGATCTTTTTCACCGGGGACATCCGGGCGACGCCACCCTCCTTGCGGATGTCGGCGGGCACGCGCTCGAGCGCCATGACGGAGGCGGCGCCGGCGTCCTCGGCAATCTTCGCCTGCTCGGCGTTGGTGACGTCCATGATGACCCCGCCCTTGAGCATCTCGGCGAGGCCGATGTGCTTTCGGTCAGCGATCCGCAGTCCGTTCAGGTCCGACATGTGGTCTCTCCTTTTCTATCGTTATACGACCGGAACCGCCGCGCGCTCCACCCGCTCCCGGCCCCGGAGCCGGGTGCGCGCGGATTTGATCGTCTCGGCGAGCCGCCGGACGCCCTCGTCGATCCGCCCGGCGGCCACCGACGAGAACGAGAGCCGGAGCGTGCGCTCGCCGCCGCCGTCCACGAAGAAGGGTGCGCCGGGCGTGAAGGCGACGCCCCGCTCGACTGCCTGCGGCAAGAGCGCCCCCGCGTCCATGTCCGGCGGCAGCGTGAGAAGCAGCGAGAATCCCCCTCGGGGCTCCGTCCAGGTCACCTCGGACGGCATGCGTCGCCGCAGGGCGGCCAGCAGGAGCGCGCGACGCCGAGCGTACTCCGTCGCGACGCGGGTCGCGTGACGGTCGAGGAGCTTGCGCTCGCAGAAGCGGTGCACCGCCGCCTGGATGAGGGCGCTCGTATGGAGATCGGCAAGCTGCTTGGCCGCCTGGAGCCGCTCGAGGACCGGCCGAGGACCGACGAGCCAGCCGAGCCGCAGGCCCGGAAAGAGGATCTTCGAGAACGTGCCGATATAGATCACGACTCCGCCACGGTCGACAGCCTTGAGCGGCAGGCTCGGTCCGTCGCCGTAATAGAGGCTGCCGTCGAACCCGTCCTCAACAATCGGCACCTGGTGGCGCGCCGCGGCCTCGAGCAGACGCCGCCCGGTCTCCGGCGCCACCACCAGTCCCGTCGGATTGTGGGCGCTCGGCTGACAGTAGAAGAGCTTCGGGGTATGGCGCTCCAGCAGGCGCTCGAAGACCTCGGCCCGCGGCCCCGCACCGTCCCAGGGCACGCTGAGAAGCTGGGCGCCGAACGATCGGAACACCTGCATGGCTCGCGGGTATGTCGGCTGCTCGATCGCCACGAAGTCGCCCGGATCGATCAGCGTGCGGGCGATCAGATCGAACCCTTGCTGCGAGCCGTTCACGATCAGGATCTCCTCCGGCCGCGCCTCGAGACCGAACCGCAAGAGGTAGGTCGAGAGGTACTGTCGGAGCGGAGGATAACCGCCGGCCGGATAGTACTGCAGGAGCGAGGCGCCCTCCTCGCGGATCACCTGGTTCAGCACGCGGCGAAAGGCGTCGGTTGGGAAGAGCCCGCTGTCCGGCATGCCGCCCGCAAACGACACGACGGTGCCGCTCGACGGGATGGGAGTCACGGCACGCGAGCGCTCATCGTCGGCGCCGAGGATCTGCGCGTTGCGCGAGAAGAGCCCGGACCAGTTCAGCGCGACGGGCGGCGCGGCCGGCGACGCGACCCGCACGCCTCCGCTCACCGCCCGCTCGGCGACGAATGTCCCTTGCCCGACGTGGGCGCGGGCCCAGCCGGCCGCGACCAGCTCTTCGTATGCGAGCGACACGGTTCCCCTGTTGACCCCGAGCTGTCGCGCGAGCTCGCGCGTGGCCGGGAGCTTCATCCCGGGTGTCAGCAGCCGCTCGTGGATCAGCCGTTCCAGGTGCGCCTGGATCTGGCGCGGAAGCGCCGTGGGATTGTCGCGGTCGATTGGGATGTTCACCAAGTCCCTGTCCAGCCATTTTGGCTCGAATTGCTGGGTCGTCAAGGGCCAATTGGCCTGATCGGGGCAGGCCAATTTCCGGGGTTTGGGTTGCGCCCGCGATGACGCCCCCGGGTACAATGGCGTGGCTGCGAGCAAGGCGGGCCAGAAGACCGGTCAACGAAGGGAGGACCCGCATGGCGGGCGAGGCGCCCATCAAGCAGGCGGTGAAGTGGATCGACGACCAGCTCCTCGACAATCCCGGTGCGGATCGCGTCAAACTCGTCGACGAAGCGTCGCGCCGTTTCGATCTCTCGCCGCTCGACGCGGACTTCCTGTTCCGTCATCTGGCCGAGCGGGCGAAGAAGAAGTGAGCGACGCGCAGGCGCGCCGCGTCCAGCAGCAGTTCGGGCGGAGCGCGGCGGCGTACGTCACGAGTCCCCTGCACGCGGCCGGCGAAGACCTCGATCGACTGCTGGCCTGGGGTGCAGCCCGGCGCAGCGATCGCGTGCTCGACGTCGCGACCGGCGGGGGTCACACGGCGCTCGCGTTCGCCGGCGTCGCGCGGCGGGTGGTCGCCTCCGACCTCACCGAACCGATGCTCCAGGCCGCGCGTGGGCACCTGCAGGCCCGGGGCGCCGCGAACGTCGGGTTCGTCGCGGGGGACGCGGGCGCCCTGCCCTTCCGCGACGGATCGTTCGACGTCGTCACCTGCCGCACCGCCGCGCATCACTTCGCCGATGTCGGCGCCGCCGTCCGCCAGATCTACCGGGTCCTGCGCCCGGGGGGCTCGCTCCTCCTTCAGGATATCCTCGGCCACGACGACTCCGAGGTGAGCGCGTTCATCCTCGAGGTCGAGAAGCGGCGCGATCCCTCGCACGTCCGGAGCTACCGGACGGTCGAGTGGAAGGCGTTCCTGCGGGCCGCGGGTCTGACGGTGATGGAGGACTTCGTCATCTGGAAGGCGCGCGAGTGGGACGAGTGGACCGGCCGCATGCGGATGTCCGCCGACGCGCGACGCGAGCTCGAGACGTTCGTGCGTCGCGCGCCCGAGCGGTGCCGAGCCGCGTTCGACTTCGCGCTCACCCGGGACACCGTCGTTTCTTTCACGGACCGCCAGATCCTGCTTCGCGCCGACCGGGACTGATCGCCGGAGCGCCCCGACGGCGGGCACGATCAGCGCCGGACGTCAGCTCGTGCGGGCGCGCAACCGGACGAGCGTCGCGCCGGCGCCCCCGCGCTCCGGCGGAGCGTCGGCGTACGCGGCCACGAGGGGATGCCGGGCAAGCAACGACTGCACGATCTTGCGCTGGACGCCGACCCCTCGCCCGTGGATCAACCGCACTTCGGTCAATCCGTTGGCGTGAGCCGCCTCCAGGTATTCGCCGACGACCGACGCCACATCGCGCGGCGCGAAGGCGTGCAGGTCCAGCGCATCCTCGATCGGGATACGGACGGGCTCGTCGTCTACAGCCGCGGTCCTCCCAGCACGTGCTCCTTCCAGTGGTCGAAGCTCAGGAGATCCTCCCCCGAGAGCTTGCACTGTCAGAAGGTCGCTGCACGCTCGAAGAACGGCACATCCACCAGGCCCACGCTCTCGGCACGCGCGGTCTCGGCGACCTTCTGGGCCACCATCTGCCGCACGAACGGAATCGGGATACGGCCGAGCCGGTGGATGACCTCCTCCGTGCAGCGAATGCGCGTTCCCGGCAGCACGGGCCCCTCGGCGAGGATCGTGTCCGCGTCGCGCGCGGGATGCTCGCACGTCTCCGGCACGAGCTGCTGCAGACGGAGCGACACGTACTCGGTCACCCAGGCCTGGATTCCCCGCCTCGCCTCTTCGAGATTCGGCGCCGTGCGGTCGAGCTTCTCGTTGACGGTGACGAGGAGCTGCTCCAGACGACCGAGCTGCGATTCGAGCGCCGCGAGGCGCCGGTCGACGTTCGCTTCGCTCATCGAGTCCTCCGAAAGCCCGGCGGCGCTCACGCGCTCGGCGGGCGGCGGGTGTGCCAGTCGGTGAGTCGCTGGTAGGCATCGACAACGCGCAGCACGGTGGCCTCGTCGAACGGTCGGCCGACTATTTGAAGCCCGATCGGCAGGCCGCTCCCCGTGAAACCGCACGGCGCCGCACACGCCGGATGGCCCGAGAAGTTGAACGGCCGCGTGAGGCGGATCAGCGCCGAGCGCACGTCGGACTTGCCGTCCCCGAGCGTCGTCTGGCGCTCCCCGAGAATGGTCGCCGGGATCGGCGTCGCGGGCGCCAGGAGCACGTCGCGCTTGGCGAGGGCCTCGTCGACTTCCCGGCTCACCAGCGCGCGTACCTGCTGGGCCCGGAGGTAGTGGGTCCCGCTGACGAACGCGCCCACCCGGAGCCGCTCCCGGACGTCCGGCTGGTAGTCCTGCGCTCGAGACCGCATCCAGGCCGCGTGATAGGCGAGCGCCTCCGACGCCACGATCGCGGAGGAGGCGGCGGCCACGTGGATCACCTGGGCCAGGTTCACCTCGTCCACGATCGCGCCCGCCCGCTCGAGTTGCTTCGCCGCCGCTTCCACCGCGGCGCGCACATCGGCAGCGGCGACGTCCGTGAAGTGAGCGCGCAGGAGCCCCACGCGCAGACCCGTCATATCGCCGGTGAGCGCCTTGGTGTAGTCGGGTACCGGCAGCACGCTCGTCGTCGGGTCGGCGGGATCGTAGCCGGCGATCGCGTGCAGGATCAGCGCGCAGTCCCGCGCGGTGCGCGTCATCGGCCCCACGTGGTCCATCGACCAGGCGAGCGGCAGCACGCCGGCGCGACTCACCCGTCCGTAGGTCGGCTTGAGCCCCGTGATGCCGCAGAGCGAGGCTGGGATGCGAATCGAGCCGCCCGTGTCCGAGCCGAGGGATCCCGGCGCGAGGCCTGCCGCCACCGCCGCCCCCGAGCCCGAAGACGAACCGCCCGTGATGCGATGGGCGCCCGGGTCCCACGGGTTCCGCGCGTCGCCGTAGTGCGCGTTGAGCCCCTCGGGCCCATACGCGAACTCGTGCATGTTGAGCTTGCCGAGCACGATCGCGCCGGCCGCACCGAGACGCGCCACCACAGTCGCGTCCGCCCGCGGTACCGAGTCGGCGAGGATCTTCGAGCCGCCGGTCGTGCGGATGCCCTTCGTCGAATAGAGGTCCTTCGGCGCCCACGGCACGCCGTGGAGCGGCCCCACGACCTTGCCCGCCATCAGGTCAGCCTCGGCCGCCCGCGCCGCCTGGAGCGCGGCATCGGCACAGACGGTGATGAACGCGCGGAGTTTGGCATCGAGGGCGGCGATACGGTCGAGATGGGCGCGAACCACCTCGACGGGCGACGCTTCCTTGGTCGCGATCATCCGGCCGAGGTCGGCCATGGAGGCCCAGATGAGCTCGCTCATCTCATCTGCCGCTCGCCGCGGGCCTGGGGGCCCAGCCCCCGGTCGGTCTTGCCGCTCGCATCGCCACTCAGAGTACCCGGTACTGCGTCGTCGGCTCGAGCTCGTCGATCGGCACGGCCTCCAGACGCTCCAGCATTTCGAGGAGGCGCTCGACGGTGGGCCGGAGCGACTCGAGCTCCGCGTCGGTCCAGGCGAACCCGCCGAGAGCGGCCATGCGCCTCAGGGTCGCCACGTCTATTTCCACGGGCGCGAGCATACCACTAGAATGAGGGCCATGGCCGTCGCGCTGACTGTCCTCCACGATCCCGGCAGCGCCGCGTCGCGCCGGACGCTCAGCGTTGCGCCCGGTACGACGATTCTCAAGGCGGCGCACGCAGGCGGTGTCGACATCACCGCGACGTGTGGCGGGCGCGGCCGGTGCACCGCGTGCCGAGTCAAGTTCCTGGCGGGCCTGCCACCACCGCCGACGATCATGGACCAGGTTCAGCTCGGCGATGACCTCGTCCGCGAGGGGTATCGCCTCTCCTGCCAGTGCGTGCTCCACGAGCCTGTCACCGTGCAGGTCGCGCCGCCGCTCGAGGAACGCTCGTTCCAGATCCTCGGCGCGGGGCCCGGCGTCCGTCAGCTCAGCCGGATCACGCTCGATTCCGGCGTCGCCAAGCAGGTCGTCAAGGTCACACTGCCGCGCGAGGAGCATCACCAGACGTCCGACCTCGAGCAGCTCCTGGAGGCCGTCGGCCTCACGACCGCCGACGTCGGCCCTGCGGTGCTCCAGGGATTACCGCAGGCCCTCCGCGCCGACCCCGCCGGCGTGACCGTGGCGACATTTGTGTCGGGCGGCGCCGGGGGTCGCCGGCAGCGGATCCTTGCGGTCGAGCGCGGCGACACCGCCGGGATGAAGTTCGGCCTCGCGATCGACATCGGCACGACCAGCGTGGTGACGACGCTGATCGAGCTCGAGTCGGGCGAGCAGCTTGCGTCGGTCTCGAGCCTCAACCCCCAGGCGGTCTTCGGCGGCGACCTCATGTCGCGCATCGCCTTCGCGCAGTTCAACCCCGGCAATCTCCGGAAGCTCCACACCCGGATCATCGGCCTCCTGAACCAGCACGTCGAGCAGATCTGCCGCGAGTCCGGAGTGCTCGCGAAGTGGATCTACAAGGTCGTCGTCGTCGGCAACACCTGCATGCATCACATCCTGCTCGGCATCGACCCCTCGCACGTCGGCCTCGCCCCTTATGCGCCGGTCATGCGCCACGCGGTGACGCTGTCCGCCCGCGAGCTCTTCCTGAAGGTCGCGCCCGAGGCGCGCGTGTGCCTCCTACCCCTGGTGGCGGGGTTCGTCGGCGCCGACGCCGTCGGGGTCGCGCTCGCCACGCGCATCTACGAGAGCGCCGAGATCCGCATCGCGGTCGACATTGGCACCAACGGCGAGGTGCTGCTGGGCTCGCGCGACCGACTCTGGGCGTGCTCGGCACCCGCCGGTCCGGCTCTCGAGGGCGCCCAGATCCGCCACGGCATGCGCGGCGCGCTCGGCGCCATCGACCGGGTCAGCGTCGACGACGACATCCACGTCCACACGATCGGCGAGACGGATGCGCTCGGCATCTGCGGCTCCGGGATCATCGATCTGCTGGCCGGTCTCCTCGAGGCCGGGGTCATCGACTGGACGGGCCTCATCCAGGTGGAGACGCGCCAGGCGCTCCCGTCGAAGCTCTCCGAGCGCGTCGTCGTCAGGGGCGAGGAGCGTCAGGTCATCGTGCTCCGGCCGGGCGAGGCCGGGGCACGTCAGGAGATCGTGCTGACCCAGGACGACGTGCGGCAGGTCCAGCTGGCGAAGGGGGCGATCGCCTCGGGCGTGATGATGCTCCAGCACGTCGCCGGCGTTCCGGGGGAGACGGTCGTGGAGCTGATGCTGGCGGGCGGCTTCGGCAACTACGTGTCGATCGAGAGCGCGCTCCGGATCGGATTGATTCCGCCGCTACCCCGCGAGCGCATTCGCTATGTTGGCAACGCCGCCTCGCTCGGCGCGCAGCTCTGCCTCGTGTCCGAGACCGAGCGCGCTCGCGCCGAGGCGGTGGCGGCGCGGATCGAGCACGTCTCGCTCGCCGCCCACCCGGATTTCGAAGGGATCTTCGTCGACTGCATGAATTTTCCGCGACCGTCATGACCCGACGCGAAGTCGCACGCGCGACGATCCCGGCGACGATCGCCGGGACGGAGGTCGGCGCCCTGAGCACTTCGCTCGACGCGCGCTGGCTGATGGCCTACGCGGCGGCGCTCGGCCTGGACGACACGCGGTACTACGACACCCTCGCCCCCGCGGGGCCGGTCGCCCACCCGCTGTTCTCGGTGTGCTACGAGTGGCCGGCCGTCGTCGCCCTGCGGGCCAAGACCGTGCGGGAGGCGTGGGTGCTGCTCGGCGTTCACGCGACCCACCACGTGATCATCCACCGGCCGCCCACCGCGGATGACCGTCTCCTCACGCGCGCGCAGATCGTCAAGATACGGCCGAGCCGCGCCGGCGTCCCGATCGCGGCCCATGCCGCGCACGTGTACTCGGAGTGTGCCCGCATCTGGAACCCGATCCACACCGACGTCGCCGTCGCGCGCACGGCCGGGCTGACGGCCCCGATCCTGCATGGCTCGGCCACGCTCGCGCTTGCCGTGTCTCAGGTGATCCAGCATGATCTCGATGGCGACCCGGCGCGCGTCAGGGAAATCGCTGCGCGCTTCACCGGGCTGGTCTTCATGCCGTCGACCTTCACGGTGCGCGGCCGCGGGCGCGTGGGTGACCTGTTCGCGTTCGAGGCCGTCGACGAGCGAGGGGAGCTGGTGCTGAGCGATGGGGTGATACGAGCATGAAGCAGATGAGTCGGCGCGAGCGCGTTCTCGCGGCGGTCAACCGCCAGCCCGTCGACCGCGTCCCGTACGCGGTCTGGCGCCATTTCCCGAGCGTGGACCACTCGCCCGCGGGCCTGGCGCAGGCGACGCTCCGGTTCCACGAGCGGTACGGCTCGGACTTCCTCAAGATCACCCCACGCGGCGGCTACGCCGTCGAGGCCTGGGGGTGCGTTGAGAGCGACGCCGTCCTCGAGGACGGCCACCGAGCGTGCGCCAGCTGTGCGGTGCGCTCGGGAGAGGACTGGAAGAAGATCCGCGTCCTCGATCCCGCCGCCGCGCCCGGATACGCCGGGGAGATCGAGACGATCATTCGCCTCGGCTTCGATCGTCGGATCGGGGACGCGCCGGTCGTGCCGACGCTCTTCTCGCCGTTGTCCCTCGCGAAAAAGCTCTCGGGCGACCGGCTCCAGCGCGATCTGCGCGACCATCCCGCGGCGGTCGCCGGCGCGCTCGAGGCGATCACCGAGACGCTCATCAAGTTCGCCCTCCTCGCTCTCGCGGAGGGCGTGTCCGGCATCTTCTACTCGATCCAGGCGGCCAGCCGATCGGCCAACTCCGACGAGGACTACGCCCGCTTCGGCGAGCCCTACGATCGGCAGTTCCTGGAGGCGATCCACTCGAAATCAGCGCTGACGATCATCCACTGCCACGGCGACCGTCTTATGTTCGACCGGTTGGCGCGTCTGCCCGGACACGCCTGGAACTGGGACGACCGCGCGACGCCGCCGTCACTGGGCGACGGTAGCGCCCAGGTGCCAGGGGCGGTCATCGGGGGGCTCCACCAGTGGAGGACGCTCCGCGACGGCACGGCGGAGCAGGCGGTCGGCGAAGTCCAGGACGCGATCGCCCAGACCGAGGGCACCGGGCTCGTCGTCGGTCCGGGCTGCGTGCTACCGATGAACACGCCGGACGCGACGGTCGCGGCGGTCGTGCAGGCGCTCGGCGGACCGCTCAAGCGGATCCCTGGCGTCGCCCTGTAGAGCCGCTGTCATTTCCCTACGTTGAACCGGAAGTGGCAGATCTCACCGTCCCGGACGACGTAGTCCTTGCCCTCGAGCCTCAGCTGCCCCCGCGCGCGGAGATCGGCGAACGAGCCGTCGACCCCGACCAGATCGTCGTAGCTGTTGACCTCCGCCCGGATGAACCCCCGACTGATATCGGAGTGCACGGTGCCCGCCGCGTCTTGAGCCCGCGTGCCCTCCGGGATCGGCCACGCGCGGACCTCGTCCTCCCCCACGGTGAAAAAGGACACGAGCCCGAGCAAGGTATAACAGTCACTTAGCACCCGGTGGATCGCAGGCTCCTTGAGACCGAGATCGGCGAGGAAGGCGCGCTGCTCCTCCCCGTCGAGCTGGGCCACCTCGGCTTCGATCACCGCTGAAACCCAGCCGATCCGAGTCCGGGCGCGTTGCGCCACCGCTTCCAGCCCGAACTGCTCGACCGCTCGAGGGCCGTCGCCAATCGCCTTCTCGTCGAGGTTCAGGCAATGGAGGATGGGCTTCTGGGAAAGAAAGGTGAACCCGCGGATCGCCCCGGCCTCGTCCGGCGTGAGCGCCACGGCGCGGAGCGGCGTCTCGCCCTCCAGCTCCTTCTTCAGGCGGCCCAGAATTCCCTGTTCCTTGAGCTCGGCCTCTTTCCGCTGCTTCTTGATCGACGCCTCGAGGCGCTCCAGACGCCGCTCGACGACCTCAAGATCCGCGAGGATGAGCTCGGTCTCGAGATCCTCGATGTCCCGCTTCGGCACCGGAGCCCCCAACGCGTCGTCGGCGAAAGCCCTGACCACGTGGAGCAGCGCGTCGGCGTTCCTGAAGTCCTTGGTCTCGAGCCCCGCCCGCTCGCCCCGCTCGATACCCGCGAGGTCAACGACCTCGAACGTGGCATACGTCGTCTTCCGCGGCTTGAACAGGGCGGTGAGCCGGTCGACGCGCGGATCGCGCACGCGCGCGACCCCGGTGTGCAGCTCGGCGCGCCCGGAGTCGTAGCGCGCGGTCGCGACTTGGGAGCCGGTGAGCAGGTTGAAGAGGGTGGTCTTTCCCGACTTGGGGAGTCCGATCAGGCCGATCTTCATGAGGTGATTATGCCAGGTGTCGTATCTTCGAGAGCGTTCTGAGCCATCCGGCGAAAGACATGGACCTCAAGGGCGCGGCCATGGCCGTGCTCATCTCGATCCTCTGGGGCGCCAATACGGTCGTGATCAAGATGGGCCTCGAGGACGCCCCGCCGCTCCGCCTGGCGTGCATGCGCTTCGTAGTCGGGGGCGTCGTGATCTGCCTCTGGGCCTGGGCCACGGGCCGCTTCGCCGGCTTCCGCATCGAGCCCGCCGAGTGGCGCCCGCTCGCGCTTCTGGGCCTCTTGTTCAGCGTGCAGATGGCCGCGACGAACGTCGGGACCTGGCTCACGAGCGCGGCGCACGCGTCCATCCTGCTCAACCTCTACGCCGTGCACACGGTCGTGCTCGCCCACTTCCTGATCCCGGGCGATCGGCTCTCCGTCAAGAAGCTCGCGGGGATCCTCGTCGCCTACTCCGGAATCGTCCTGCTCTTCGCCGGCCAGGTGGTCCACGGCTCGCCGACGCTCCTCGGTGACGTGGTGGTGACGGTGGCCGGCTTCCTCCTGGCCGAGCGCACCGTGTACCTGGCGCGGGCGGTTCAGCGCTTGGACCCCGTGAAGCTGCTCCTCGCGCAGGCGGTGGTGGGGACCGCGCTCTTCGTCGTCGTCTCCTTCCTGGTCGAGCCGGCGCCCATCCGCTGGACCGCGCGGCTCGGCGGCTCGATCGCCTACCAGGGCGTGCTGATCTCCGGGTTCAACTTCGTGGTCAACCTCGCGCTCCTGCGCAAATACCGCCCGAGCGCACTCTCGGCGTTCTTTCTCACGCAGCCGATCTTCGGCGTCGTCGCGGCGGCGCTGGTCGCCGGGGACCCGCTCACGCTCGAGCTCGTGCTCGCCTGCGCAGCCGTCGCCGTGGGCATCGGTCTGACGAGCCGCTGAGGGGCCTTGGGTATAATCGCGCCATGACGACCGCGCCGTCGAAGACGCTCGAGGTCGTGCCGAACCCGCACCCGGACCGTGACTACGAGGTCGCGATGACGGTGCCCGAGTTCACGTGCCTCTGCCCCCGCACGGGCCAGCCGGACTTTGCGACGATCCGTATCCGGTACGTGCCCGACCAGCACCTGGTCGAGCTGAAGTCGCTCAAGCTCTATCTGTGGTCGTACCGGCAGGAGGGCGCCTTCCACGAGGACGTGACCAACCGGATCCTCGACGACTTCGTGCGCGTCGCCCGGCCGCGCTGGCTCGAGGTGACGGGGGACTTCAACGTGCGGGGCGGCATCAAGACCGAGATCCGCGCGACGCACGGCAAGCGGCCGGAGATCTAGGCCGCGGGCCTCATCCCGGGGCTACGTCGCGAGCGCCAGCAGCGTCATCCCCAGAAGCATCACGAACGCGCCCAGCGCCGACTCTCTGACCCGCTGACCTTCGCCGAACGCCAGGACGCCGATCGCCATCGCGTAGAGGATCTCGTACCCAGGCTCAGCGTGGTGAGCGCGGCGAAGAGGGCGAGCGCGACGAACTCCTTCCAGTGGCGTCGGGGACCGCCCGGAAGTGCTGCGCCCACGTCGTCAGTGCGAGGGGCGCAACGATGAGACTCGCGGCGAAGTACGGGCCGAACGTGCCGACGGCGCGTACAGAAGAGCGGCCAGCAGCGTGTAGCGCTGGCCGCAGTCCGTGAAGAGGACGCGGATCGGAGCACCGGAGACAGCGCCGCCACCAGGGCCAGCGCGAGCCACATGCCGACGATTCTATCCCGGGGGGGCCGGCGCGACTGTCGCGTCCCCCGAGCGCGCTAGAACGTCGAGCGGCGACTCCCCGTCACTGCGCGCGGCCGGCGGCGACGTGCCGCCGCGTAGGGCATCAGATCTCCAGCGCGACCTTGATCGAGGCGGTGCCGGCGTGCGCGGCGAACGCCTCGCCGATCCGGTCGAGGCTGAACCGGTGCGTGATGAGCGGTGCGGTCCGCACCGCGCCGGTGTCGACGAGCCTCAGCGCCTCCGGGAACTCGTCCTGGTAAATCATCGAGCCTGTGATCGTGACCTCGCGGCGCACAACCGAGAAGAACGGCACCGGCGTCGGCTCGTGGGGAAGTCCAGTGAGCACGACCCGACCCCCCGGTCTCACCAGCTCGAGCGCGTGCGTCACGGCCTCGGCGGAGCCGGCGGTCTCGACGACGAGATCCACGCCCTCCCGGCCGGAAAACCGGCGGCCGGCGTCCACGAACCCGACGTCGCCGGTCGTGTGCGTGGCCTCGGCGCCGAGCTCGCTCGCGAGGGCGAAGCGCCGCCGCGAGCGACTCACGACGAGGACGCGCGCGCCGCGCGCGCGAAGCACCTGGAGGGCCAGGAGTCCGAGGGTTCCCGCCCCGACGATCGCCACCGTCTCGCCTCGCCTCGGCGCACCGCGCTCGACGGCGCGGACGACAACGGCGAGGGGCTCGGTGAGCAGGAGCGCATCGGGCCCGGCGGCCGGCGGCGCCGGCCAGCAGCAGCGCGCGGGCAGCCGGACAAGCTCGGCGAAGCCGCCGTCGACATCGATGCCGATCGCCGTGCGCATGAGACAGAGATTACGGTTGCCCTCGCGACAGAGCGGGCACCGCCCGCACGCGTAGTTCGGCTCGACGACGACTCGATCTCCAGCGCGGACGCGCGTCACGTCCGACGCCACGGCCTCGACGTGGCCGACGAGCTCGTGGCCCATCACCCTGGGGTAGGCGACGGGCCGCTCCCCGGTCCAGATCCGGTAGTCCGTGCCGCAGAGCCCCGCCGCGACGATACGAACCACGACGTCCCCGGACTCGGGTCGCGGCTCCCGCGCGGTCTCGACGCGAAGATCGCGCGGCCCGTGAAGGATGGCCGCTTTCATGGCGCACAATCTACTCGACCACCCCCCCGTCCAGCAACTCCCGGAGCGGCCCGGCCGGCACCCGAGACGAAGCCGCTCGCGGCCTATGCGGCCGAGTGGCCGCCGTCGAGAAAAAGCGTCTGGCCGGTCATGAAATCGGAGCTCGACGACGCGAGATAGACCGCGAGCGGACCGATCTCCTCGGGCCGCCCGATCCTCCGCGCAGGAACGTCACGCGTCAGCCGCTCGTTGATCGCCGGATTCGCAAACGCCTCGTGGGTCATGTCGGTCGCGAACCAGCCGGGCGCGATCGCGTTCACCTGCACGTTGTGGCGTGCCCATTCCACGCCCAGCGCGCGCGTGAGCGCGATGATGCCGCCCTTCGTCGCTCCATAGATCGTGTAACCCGGCAGGCCCACCTGACCCAGGACCGAAGCGACGTTGATCACCTTGCCGGACTTCTGGGCGATCAGGTGGGGCGCCGCCGCGCGACATCCGTTGAACACGCCGGTCAGGTTCACGTCGAGCATGAAGCGCCAGTCCTCCGGCGTCATCTCGACCAGCGGAGCAACCCTGGCCACGCCCGAGTTGTTGACGACAATGTCGAGGCGACCGAGCTCGCGGACCGTCCGCTGGACAAGCGTGTCCACCTCGGCATAGCGCGCGACGTCGGTGGGCGCGACGACCGCTCGACGGCCGGCCCGCGCCGCGAGGTGCGCGGTCTCCTCGAGCGCCGCCTTCGAGCGGGCGGCGAGCGCAACGTCGGCGCCGGCGTCGGCCAGCGCCACGGCGATCGCGCGGCCGAGGCCGCGGCTGGCACCCGTGATCACCGCGACCTTTCCGGCGAGCGCGCCGGACCCCTCGGTCAGCGGTAGAGCTCCTCGATCGCGTCCTTGTACTTCTGCGAGACCACCCTGCGTTTCACCTTGAGGGTCGGCGTCAACTCGCCGCCGTCGAGCGTGAAGTCGGTGGCGAGCACCGTGAATCGCTTGATCCTGGCGTACGACTGGAGCTGCGTGTTCTTCTCCTCAACCGTGCGCCCGACGCGCTCCACGACCTTCGGGTGCTTGACGATGGCCGCCGCCGCGCTGGTGAGGATCCCCTGCTCGCGTGCGAACTTTGACAGCTCTTCGGGGTTCACGGTGATGAGCGCCACCGGGTACGGGCGTCGATCGCCGTAGATCATGACCTGACTGATGAACGGGTCGGCCTTGAGGAGGTTCTCGATGTTCTGGGGCGCGATATTCATGCCACCGGCGGTGACGATGAGGTCCTTCTTCCGGTCGGTAATGACCAGGAAGCCGTCCCCGTCGATCGTCCCGATGTCACCGGTGTGGAACCACCCGTCCAGATCGAAGACTTCGCGCGTCGCCTCCGGTTGCTTGAAGTAACCGAGCGTGGCGATGTTCGGTCCGCGCGCCAGGATCTCGCCGTCCGCGGCGATCCTCAGCTGGACGCCCGGCAGGGTCTGGCCGACGGAACCGAACTTGAAGCGATCGGGCCGGTTGAACGTGAGGGCCGGACACGTCTCGGTGAGCCCGTAGCCCTCCAGGAGGAGGATGCCGGCGGCGTGGAAGAACTCGGCGATGTCACGCGAGAGCGGGGCCCCACCGGACACAGCCCACTGGAGCCGCCCGCCGAGGGCCGCGTGCAGTTTCGAGAAGACCAGCCTGTGGGCGAGCTTGCGTTTGAGCTCGAGCATCGCGGGCACGGGCTGGCCGCGCTGCTGATGGCGGCTCACGTCCCTTCCGACCGACACCGCCCAGCCAAAGATCTTCCTCTTCGCGGGCGAGCCGGCCTCGACGCCGGCGAGGATCTTCCCGTAGACCTTCTCGAAGACGCGCGGCACGCTGCAGATGAAGTGCGGCCGCGTCTCCTTCAGGTTCTCCCCGACCTTGTCCAGGTTCTCCGCGAACGCCGTCGTCAGGCCGTGCGCGACGCCGAGGAACGACTCGAGCCGCGCAAAGGAATGCGCGAGCGGGAGGAACAGGAGATGGACCCATCCCTCCTCGACTGGAGTCGCCTGTTTCGAGGCGGTCACGGCGGCGATGTGGTTGCCGTGGGTCTGCATCACCCCCTTCGGGGGGCCCGTGGTGCCGGACGTGTACACGATGGTCGCGAGCTCGGTCGGGCGTGTCGACGCCACGCGCTCGGCGAGGGTGCTCCGGTGCGCGTCCGCGCTGTCACGTCCCAGCCGGCGAAGCGTCTCCCAGGTCATGACCATCTTGGGGGGTTGCGGCGCGTCGTAGCCGGTGATGACCACGATCTGTTCGAGGCCCGGCGTCTTATCGCGCGCCTCGAGCACCTTCGAGAGCTGCCCGGGATCCTCCACGATGATCGTCTTCGCCCCCGAATCGTTCACCACGTAGGCGATCAGATCTGGAGGATAGGTGGGATAGACCGGAACCGTCACGCAGCCGGCGCTGAAGATCGCAAAGTCGGCCTGGACCCATTCGGCCCGGCTGGTCGACAGGAGCGCCACGGCGTCACCCTTGCTGCGACCGAGCGCCAGAAGGCCGAGCGCGACCTCGCGCACCACGTCTCCGACCTCTCGCCACGTAATCGTCTTCCAGTCGGCGCTGTGCTTGAACTGGTGAGCAGGACGGTCACCGCTCCGCTCGACGCGGTCCCAGAACATCCTCGCAAGGGTGTCGGGTGCCATGGCTGAGCCTCCCTGTAAAGTATCAATCTCAAAGGGATAACCGACCGTAACACACGCTTGCTAACGCAATGCGTGAAAAATATCTTGACGTCCTAACGCGGCGCGTTACACTCGAGCTCGACGCCGGTGTGAAGTAGGAGACGCCGGGAAGGAAACAAAACTGAAGACGGAGGAGGGATCAATGGACGATCAGATGAAGGCTCAGGAGCTGCTCGGTCAGCTTGCCGGTAAAGCGGTCAAGACCATGACGGTATGGGCAGACGCCAACCAGCGCGTGCTGCGAGAGCTCGTGGAGTTCTCCACGGCCACGGCGAAAGAAGGCGTGAGGCTCTATGCCGAGCTTCAGCAGGGCGCCATCGAGGTGCTGCGAGACTCCCAGGCTGCAGCCGGGCGCTGGCAGGCATCCTGGTCCGGCAGCGCGAAGGACCCGGTGCACGCTTATCAGAAGGCGCTGATGGAGGGGGTGGAGAGTGTCGAGAAGGCGTTCAAGCTTCTCGAAGGTCACGCCCAGGCGCTCACCCGCTCGGCCGAGCGGTTTCAGGCGTCGGCGGAGCAGGCCGGCAAGGGCATTCAGGAAACGTGCACGGCTGTCGTCACGACCATGAAGGACGTCTACTCCCAGAACTAGGCTACTTCGTCTGGTTCTTCCGCTTCTCGAGCCGCTCCTCGAGGGAGCGTAGGCGTTCTCGGAGCGCCGAAACTTCCTCGCGGAGGCGCTCCGCGTCCGGCTCGGCGCCGTCGCGCTTCGGCTCGGCGCGCGTCACGGCCATCCCCCAGCCGGCCCGAGAGGCCCAGTCCTGGAAGATGCGCTCCACCTCCCGCTGGCTGAAGACGATGCCCTCGAGGCTCGATTTCATCGACCGCTGGACGAAGTCCTGCCACGCCTCACCGTGCTTGATGAGTTGGTGGAGGAACGCGGTGGGTAGCGCGGCGCGGTGATTGCGCTCGTTCTCGAGGATGATCTGGGCCAGCGTCACCGAGGTCAGGTCCTCGCCCGAGGCGGCGTCGACCACAGCGATCTCTCGGCCCGCCCGGATCATCTCCTCGATCTCCTCGAGGGTGACGTACCGGCTCTCCTGGGTGTCGTAGAGCTTTCGGTTCGAGTATCGTTTGATGACGTACGCCATGACCCTCCTCGGCGGGGCGGCCCCTGACGGCCACTATGAATGGCGTAACACCCTGCGTCAAGAGCCCCGCGAGATGCGCGGCGTGCTAGACTGGCCGCCCACGCCAACAGGAGGTGGTTCGCATGAAGCTGAAGGGGCGCACGGCGCTCGTCACCGGAGGCTCCCGCGGCATTGGGCGCGCGATCGCGCTGGCGCTCGGCGAGGAAGGCGCCGACGTCGCCATCAACTACGTCTCGAGCGAGCCGGCCGCCAAGGAGGTTGCCGAGCAGATCCGGAAGATGGGCCGCCACTCGGTGCTGGCGCAGGCCGATGTCGGCGATTACCCCGACACGTTCCGAATGGCGCAGGACCTCCTCAAGGAGTTCGGCCACCTGGATATCCTCGTCAACAACGCGGGGATCAACTCGGACAAGACTTTCGTCAAGATGGACCACGCCTCCTGGCGCAAGGTGCTCGCGATCAACCTCGACGGGGTGTTCAACTGCACAAAGGTGTTCATCGACCAGATGCTCAAGCAGAGCTACGGCCGTGTGGTCAACATCACCTCCGTCATCGGTCAGATCGGCAACTTCGGCCAGGCCAACTACGCCGCCTCGAAGGCCGGGGTCGCCGCGTTCACCAAGTCACTCGCCAAGGAGCTCGCGGGCAAAGGGATCACGGTGAACGCGGTGGCGCCGGGCTTCATCGAGACGGACATGGTCCAGGGGATTCCTGAAAAGGTCCGCGAAAAGCTCCTGAGCCAGATTCCGCTGAAGCGTTTTGGAACGGTCGAGGAGGTCGGTCGCGCCGTCGTCTACATCGTCTCGTCGGACGGCGACTACATCACGGGCGCGGAGCTCTCCATCAACGGCGGGCTGCTGATGTGATCATCGCGGCCCAGAGCCTCGCCGCCTGGGCCGCCAGGGCCCACGGCCCGAGCGCGAGCGCCGCCATCGAGGCCGTCCGCCGGGGCCGCTGCTCGTAGACGACGCGCGCCTTCGAGGGCATCACCCACGCTTCGCCCGAGAGAACCTCCTCGCTGCGCTGATTGACACACACGGTCTGGAGCCGGATGCGATTGCGCTCGCGGAGCACCTCGAGGACGTCCACCCGGGCGGTGATCGTGTCCCCCGCCCTCACGGGCTTCACGAACTTGAGGCTCTGGGAGAGGTACACGGCGCCTGGCCCCGGGAGCCGGGTGCCGATGACCGCCGAGATCAGCCCCGCCGTAAAGATGCCGGGCGCGATCGGCCCCTTGAACGGGGTCGTCGCCGCGTAGGCGGCGTCGTTGTGGACGGGGTTCAGGTCGCCCACCGCGTCGATGAAGCTCGCGATGTCGTCCTCCTCCACCAGGCGCACCAGGTCCGCGTGGTCGCCGGGTGCGATCTCTGCGATCGTCTTGCCGATCACTTCGGTTCCTTGTCCGAAAGGCGACGAAGCGCCACGGCGATCGAGTCCTCGAGCCGCTCGATCCGCTCCTCGAGCTCCACGATCTGCTTGGCCACCGCAGTCAGCTGGCTGCGGGACGGCAGGTTCAAGGCCTGGAGGGCCTGGTCGACCTGCTGGTCGACGACCTTCTTCGCGGGCGCCTGCGCGACGAGGAACTGGTCGAGTGACTGCCCCATGAGCTTTGCGAACTGCTCGGTTCCCATCGTCTGGCCGAGCACCTTGGACCAGGCCTCGATCCACTGGTCGAGAAACTGTTTCCACTGCGTCAGGAGGTCCGGGGTGGTGGGGGTCTGAGCGAAGAGCTTCGCCCAGGTCTGCACGCCCTGATCGAGCACGGGCCGCCAGAACGCCGTCGGGTCCGGCGTGGGGGTCGCGGCGGCCTGGCCGACGAGCCGAGTCCAGGCCTGGGCACCTTCCTCGAATTGTTTCCTCCACAGCTCGAACAACTGGTTCGGCGACGCGGCGTCGGCCATCACGTCAAATCTTAACCTTTGGTGACGCTACGCGTCAACCAACAACGACTTCCGTTCATTACGTCTACGAGATGGCTACGAGCGGGGCGCCAACCAGCCCGAGACCTTGGGCCAGCAGTGGACGGCCGCACCGCGCCCGGCAATGAGCGAGATGTGTCCGCCCGGCAGCTCAACGTACTCCTTGTCGCGACTGCCCACGGAGTCGATGAGCGCCCGGACGCACTCGGGCGGGGCGATGTAGTCCTCCTTGGCGCCGACGACGAAGATCGGACAGGTGATGCGCTCGAGCCGCACCGGCCGGCCGCCCATGACGAGTTCGCCCCGATAGAGCTTGTTGTCCTGGTAGAAGTCCCGCACCCACTGGCGAAAGAACTCGCCCGGGAAGGCCACGTACTCGTTCGCCCACTTGTTCAGCGCCTGGAATCCTTCGACGTACTTGTCGTTCCATAGGTTCCACCAGAGGTTCAGGTTGGTCGAGAGGTCCATCGTGGGCTTGAGGAGCTTGAAGCCGGCCTTCACCAGGTCCGCCGGGACCGAGCCGAGCGTGTCGACAAAGCGGTCGACGTTGAAGTTCTGTTTACTGAGCCAGAGTCCGAAGAGTCCGACCTTCGAGAAGTCGATGGGACCGGCCATGTTGACGAAGTTCTTCACCGGGACCTCGGGATGCGAGGCGACGAACGCCGCCGAGATGGGCGCCCCCATGCAGTAGCCGAGCACGGAGAGCTCCTCCGCCCCCGAGGCCTCCAGCACCCGCCTGGTCATGCGCGGCAGGATCCGCGTCACACACTCCTCGACGGTGAGGTCGTTGTCCTCAGGACCGAACACGCCCCAGTCGAGCATGTAGAAGTCGAACCCCTGGCGCGTCATGTGCTCGACGAAGCTGCCGCCCGGCAGGAGGTCGAAGATATAGGGCCGGCTGATCCCGAGGTTCGGGACGAACAGCAGCGGAATCCTGTGAGTTCGCGCCGACTCGTACCGGTAGAGTCGGGATTTGTTTCGCTTGTAGACCTCCACGCGCGGCGTCTGGCCCGTCTTCGGCTCGACCGGGTTCACCACCATCCCGTGGAGGTTCCCGAGCCGGCGGAAGCCCCGCTCGAGCTCCTCCTGCCACCGCTTGATCGTCTCGCCCGGCGGGGCACCGGCGCCACCGGCAAACCCGCTGGTGAACCGCTCGATGACGTCGGCGAAACGCTCCTGTCCCATGGTCAAGGAACTCCTTCACTGATTACATCTGGATCATTACATCTGGAACATCGAGCCGAGCTTCATGGCGAGGCCCATGTCGCCCTTGACCTTCAACTTGCCCGACATGAACAGCATCTGGCCCGACTGTTTGCCGGAGAGCATGTCGAGCCAGTCCTGCGACGCGATCTGGAGCGTCAGATTCGGGCTCGTGCCCGCGCCCGACTGCACGAGGCACGTCCCGTCCTTGATGACGGCGTGCCACGTCCCACCGCCGTCGCCGCTCACGTCGTACTGGATCACCGCGTTCGTCCCCGCGGACTTGTCGGCCCGGAACCGGCCCGCCATCGCCTCGAACGTCTCTTTCACTGTCGGCATCGCTTTCTCCTTTTTGTCGGATTTATCCTCGGGGCGCCGCCGCGCCCGACGTTCGGCGACTCAAAACGTAAAGAGGTCCATTCCGCCGGTCACGGTCAGGACGGCGCCGGTGATGTAACGCGCGCGCTCCGAGCAGAGGAAGGCGACGGCGCTCGCCACGTCCTCGGGCTCTCCCTCCCGCTGCATTGCGACCCGCTTGACCATCCGCTCGTAGAGGGGGCTGAGCTTCGCGTTGGGCGCGATGATCCCGGGCGCGATCGCGTTGCAAGTGACGTTGTAACGGGCACCCTCGAGGGCGACCGACTTGGCGAACCCGATCAGCCCGATCTTGCTCGTCGCGTACGCGGTCTGGCCGAAGCCGCCCATGAGGCCGGCGATCGACGCCATGCAGACGATCCGCCCCCAGTGCCGCTCGCGCATGCCCGGAAACACCGCCTTCGTCACCTTGTACGTCCCGGTCAGGTTCACG
>QHSV01000280.1 GCA_003221655.1 Candidatus Rokuibacteriota bacterium | reverse complement strand
GCCGCGGGCTGCACGTCAACGCGTACAACGCCTACCAGTCCATCATTCGCGGCGGCCACATTTTTCTGACCCTCCGTACGAGTGACCAACCGGTCCTGAGTTACGGCGACAAGCTCGACGTGCTCCTGCCGCTGAATCAGGACACGATGAATCGGCACCTGAGGCTGATGGGGGCGGGCTCGGCCGTGCTGTTCAACAGCGACACGATCAAGCCGGGTGCCGTTACCGAGGGCGTGCAGCTCTGCCCCTTTTCCGTCAAAGCGCTGGCGCCCACGATCCGGGGAGATCTCGTTCAGAACACCATCGCGCTGGCCGCCCTGCTGCGCTTGATCAAGGTCGAGTTCGACATCCTCGAGGAGATCCTGACGCTCCAGTTCAGACGGAAGGGCGCGGCGGCCGTCGCCGAAAACGTGGGTGTCGCCCGCGCGGGCTACGACCACGCCGCAGCGCATTTCACGGCGTTGCCGTTCTCGCTTCCCGACACGGCCAAGCCACTGGCGTTCTTCGAGGGGAACCAGGCCCTCGCGATGGGCGGCGCGGCCGCGGGCGTGCGCTTCTACTGCGCCTATCCCATGAGCCCTGCGTCAGGCGTGCTGCACTGGATGGCGCGGCACGCGCGTCAGCTCGGCATCATGGTTCGACAGGTCGAGGACGAGATCGGCGTGATCAACATGGCGATTGGCGCGGCGCATACGGGCTGCCGCGTCATGTGCGCGACCTCCGGTGGCGGCTTTGCGCTCATGAGCGAAGCCCTCGGCGCGGCGGCCATGATGGAGATTCCGGTCGTCTGCATCAACGTCCAGCGGGCGGGACCGGCCACGGGTGTGCCCACCAAGACCGAACAGGGCGATCTCTGGCAAGTGCTGGGCGCCGGCCAGGGAGACTACCCCCGGATCATCGTCGCACCGACGAACATCGTCGATTGCTTCACGATTGTCCCGCAGCTCTTCAACCTGGTCGACAAGTTCCAGTGTCCAGGCATCATCCTTTCGGACCTGCTACTGTCCGAAGGCCGGTCCAGCATCGATCCCGCGGAACTGGATTTCAACGTGCCCATCGACCGCGGCGACGTCATCGGTCTCAACGGTGACGCGCCGCCGATGAACGGCGGCTACAAGCGCTACCTCATCACCGAGAGCGGGATCTCGCCGCGGGCGGTGCCGGGGACCCCCCGGCACGTCCACGTCGTGGCCACCGATGAGCACGACGAGGACGGCGTGCTCATCAGTGACGAGTTCACGGACCCTCACAAGCGTCAGGCCAGCCACGAGAAGCGGATGCGCAAGATGGACGGGGTCCTGCCGCTCCTGCCGGCGCCCGCGCTTTTCGGGGCCGCCGACGCTCGAGTCACGCTCCTGGGCTGGGGTTCGACCGAAGGCGTCATTCGCGAGGCCATCGGACAACTCGCCGACGCAGGCATCTCGGCCAACAATCTCCAGATCAAATGGCTGGTCCCGTTCCATGCCGACGCGATCCTGTCGATCCTGGGCGCGTGCGCCAAGGTCATCATCGTCGAGAACAACTACAGCGGGCAGTTCGCGCGCTACCTGAGATCGGAGACCGGCTTCGCCGCCGATGGTCACATCCGGAAATACGACGGGGAGCCGTTCATGCCGCACCACCTCGTGGAGGGTGTCAAAGCCATCTTGGCGGGTTCGACCAAGCTCTACGTGCCCGTGCACGAGATCCAGGTTTGAGGGAGGCGGTCATTCATGGCGATTGTTGACACCGCAGCGACCGTACGGGGTCAGGCCAAGCCCAAGGTGACGGTCAAGGATCTCAAGGGCAAGGTGGATCCGGACTGGTGCCCTGGGTGCGGCGACTTCGGCGTGCTCGCGGCCCTGAAACAGGCGATCGTCGAGCTGGGGCTCCAGCCCCACGAGGTCCTGACCGTCAGCGGCATCGGGTGCTCGTCGAACCTGCCCGGCTACCTCAACACCTACGGCATGCACACCCTGCACGGCCGCGCCGTGGCCGTGGCCACGGGAGCCCAGCTGGCCAATCACGAGCTCAAGATCGTCGCCACCGGCGGAGACGGCGACGGGTACGGCATCGGCGGCAATCACTTCGTGCACGCCATGCGCCGCAACGTCGATCTGACCTACATCGTCATGAATAACCAGGTCTACGGACTGACGACGGGGCAGCTCTCCCCCACCAGCGTCAAAGGGATGCAGACCAAGAGCACACCGTTTGGCAGCGTTGAAAATCCCATCAATCCGATCCCCCTGGCCATTGCGGCCGGCGCGACGTACGTAGCCCGGGGATTCACCGGTCAGCAGAAGCAGCTGGTCGAGCTGATCAAGGGGGGCCTCGAGCACAAGGGCTTTGCCTTGATCGACACCTTCAGTCCCTGCGTGACGTATAACCACGACAACACGCACGAGTTCTTCAAGCAGCGGACCCGCAAGCTGGAAGAGATGGGCCACGACCCGACCAACTTCCAGGCCGCCATGGAGCAGGGCTGCCAGTGGGGCGAGGTCATCCCGATCGGCCTCTTCTGGAAGCGCGAGGATCTGCCGACGCTGGACCAGCTCGAACCGGTCCTGAGCAAGGGCGGGCCGCTGGCGCACCGTCCGCTGGGCGTCGCTCCGGAAATCGCGCAGGCCCTCATCAACGAGTTGATGTAAACCGGCGCGCGACCGAGCGCGCGGTCAGCGCGTGGATGTCAGCGGCTGGGCGTCATCGCTGCCGCACCTTACCTGCTCGGGATCTGTGCGCGAAGAGCGCTTGACACCGCCGATAGGCGGTGTTGTGATCGCCAGCGTTTCGGAGGGCTCGGGTGAGGAAACAGTCCAGTGAGCCGGGGGGTGAGCGATGGCAAAGCCAGGCGGCGTGACGAGATTCGACCGGCGGGCGTTTCTCAGGGTGGCCGGCGCCGCGACCGGCGCCGCGGTCGCGGGCGGGATCCCGACAATCGTCGCGGCGCAGAAGGCGCCGAGCTTTCCGAAGGGCACGAAGCTCAACATCCTGACGTGGGTGAGCTTCGTGCCGGCCTCCGACGTCGAGTTCAAGCGGCTCGCAGGGGAGTTCGCGAAGCTGGCCGGGGTCGACGTCACCGCCGACCTGATCAACATGAACGACCTCAACCCTCGAATCGCCTCCGCCATCGAGACCAAGTCCGGGCCCGACATCATCATGATGATCTCCAACTGGCCGCATCTCTACGCTGATGGACTCGCCGACGTGGACGATGTGGCCGAGGAGATCGGCAAGCGGGACGGCGGTTTCTACGACCTCATCCGGAACGTCAGTGTCGTCGGCAAGACCTGGAAGTCAGTGCCCCTCGCCATGGGGACCGCGACGTGGGCATACCGGGAGGACTGGTTCAAGGACGTCGGAGCGACAAAGTTCCCGGACACGTGGGATGAGCTGCGTGCGGTCGGGACCAGGCTCAAGAAGAAGAACCAGCCGCTCGGTCAGGCCTTCGGTCACAGCCTGGGCGATCCCAACCAGTGGGCCTACCCCGTGACGTGGTGCTTCGGTGGCGCCGAGATCGACGACAAGGGGAAGGTAGTGATCAACAGCAAGGAGACCCTCGATGCGGTGAAGTTCACTGTTGCCTTCTGGAAGGACTGCCTCGACGAGGGCGGCCTCGCCTGGGACGACACGAGCAACAATCGAGCTTACCTCGCGGGGACGATCTCGGCCACGATCAACGGCGCCAGCATCTACTTCGTGGCCAAGCGGCAGTTCCCCGACATTGCCAAGGTCACCAATCACGGCCACATGCCCCGGGGTCCGGCCGGCCGCTTCTACTCGA
>QHSV01000279.1 GCA_003221655.1 Candidatus Rokuibacteriota bacterium | reverse complement strand
CGGCGGTGTAGAAATATGAACCCAGCGGCGTCCAGTTGGCCGGCGGGGTAGGAATCTTCGCCATGAACGGACCGGCGACCTGGCCCTGGGGGTTGGTGGCCACGCCGGTGAGAAGCGCCAGCGAGGTCGGGAGTACTTCCATGTGGGCGGCATAGACCGTCGCCGCGGAGGCGAGAGACCGGGTATCGGCCTGGGCCTTGGCGATCCGCGCGCGCGCCTGCACGTTGGCGTAGAGCGGGATGGCGATGGCCGCCAGGATGCCGATGATCGCGACGACGATCATCAACTCGATCAAGGTGAAGCCTCGCTGGTTTCCTGCCGTGAGCCGTTTCTTCATCCACCACCGAATCATTGGGATCCTCCTCCTTGTTTTTTCCGCTTCGTGAATCGCCATTCGATTCTCGTAACCGGTCGAGGTGCAGCTTCGATGCCACTCGCCAATCGACGCACAGCGTCGACTTTTCAGATAGTTAGACTACGTATTTCCGGAGCTGGCCGACCGATGATGACAGGTCGTGGCAAACCGAGTGACGAAAAGCGTCAGGGCTGGCTGGTGGCGAGGCGGGCCCTCCCGCTTCAGTCCTGGGAGACGGCGCGCTGGCTATACTTCTGGAGCTTGTATCGGAATTGTCGGAAGCTCACGCGGAGTAGCTCGGCCGCGCGGGTCTGCACACCGCCGGTACGCGCGAGAGCCATCTGGAGATACCGGTGCTCGATCTGATCCAGCATCGCCTCCAGGTCCAGCCCGTCGGAGGGGATCTCCACCGGAACCTCCTGGAGGTCATGCGGTTGATGGAGATCGGGCGGCAGCGCGCCCACTTCGAGGACGTCCCCGCTGCCGAGGACGAGCGCTCGTTCGATCACGTTCTCGAGCTCCCGGATGTTGCCCGGCCAGCGGTAATTCTCGAGGATCGCGAGCGCCTCCGGGCTGACGCTCTTCACCGACTTTCCGAGCTCCGCGGAGATTTTTCTGACGAAGTGCGCGGCCAGCAGTGGGATATCCTCCGACCGCTCCCGGAGGGGAGGGAGCTGAATCGGAATGACGTTCAGCCGATAGAAGAGGTCCTCTCGCAAGATGCCGTCGGCGACCGCCTTGGCGACGTCGCGGTTCGAGGCGGCGATCAGTCGGACGTCGACCTTGACGTCGCGGGTGTCGCCGACGCGGCGGATCTCCCGCTCCTGGATCACGCGCAGGAGCTTTACCTGCACCGACTGAGGCACCTCGGTGACCTCGTCGAGGAACAGCGTGCCGCCGTGGGCGGCGGAGAACAGGCCCACCGTGTTGGCGACGGCGCCGGTAAAGGCGCCCTTGACGTGGCCGAAGAGCTCGGACTCCATCAGGGTCTCGGGAATGGCGCCGCAGTTGACCGAGACAAAGGGGCCGGTCCGTCGCGGGCTTTCCTGGTGGATGGCCTGGGCGACCAGCTCCTTCCCGGTTCCGCTCTCGCCGGTCACCATCACGGTCGAGAGGCCGTCCGCCGTCTTGCGGATCATTTCGAGCAGGTCGACCATCTGCCGGCTCTTCCCGATGAAGCTCTCGAAGCCGCGCTCCCGCCGAAGCTGCGTCCGGAGCGCCTTGTTCTCGTCCTGGAGCCGCTTGCGCTCGAGCGCGTTGGCGATCGTCAGCTTGATCTCTTCGAGCTTGAACGGTTTGGTGACGTAGTCGTACGCGCCTAGCTTCATGGCCTCGACCGCTGTCTCCGTCGAGGCGAAGGCGGTGACGACGAGGACCACGGCGCTGGGCGAGTGCTCCTTCGCGGCGCGCAGTACCCCGAGGCCGTCGACCTTCCGCATGCGAAGATCGGTGATGACGAGGTCGAATGACTCATTCTTGAGCACTTCGACGGCTTGCTCGCCGCCCTCGGCGAGGGTGACGTCGTGACCCGCCTGTCGCAGCATGATCGCCAGGAGCTCGCGCATGCTCCGTTCGTCGTCGACGACGAGCACCCGCGTGTCAGGCATTGCGGGAGGGCAGCGTGAGGGTGAATGTCGTGCCGAGGCCCGGCGCGCTGCGCACGTCGATCTCGCCTCCGTGCTCCTGGACGATGCGGTGGACGAGGGCGAGCCCAAGTCCGGTACCCTCCGATTTGGTGGAGAAAAAGGGCTCGAAGACGTGGGAGAGATCGCCGGTTCCGATGCCGTCGCCGGTGTCGCTCACTGAAACTTCGAGCGTGTCACCCCGAACAGTGGCGGCCACCCGCAGCTCACCCCCGTCCGGCATCGCTTCTACGGCGTTCAGGCAGAGATTCCACAGGATCTGCCGGAACTGCTGCGCGTCCACGGGCCAGGGGATAGACGGGGCGAATTCGCGGACGACCTTGAGGCTGCCGGGGCTGGCCCGATGCTCGAGCAGGAGCAGCACCTCTTCGGCAGCGGCCGCCACGTCGAAGGTGGCGATCGAGAGCGGCGCGGGACGCGCGTACTCGAGGAAGTTCTTGATGATGTGGTTGAGCCGCTCGGACTCGCGGGCCACGATCTGCGAGAGCCGCTCGCGAGCGTCCTCTGCCGTGAGCGGGCTCGTAAGGACCTCGATCGCTCCCGTGAGCGAGGCGAGCGGGTTGCGGATCTCGTGCGCGATGTTCGCCGCCATTCGTCCGACCGTCGCCAGCCGATCGGCCTGACGCATCCGCGTCTCCATCTCGCGAATTGCCGAGAGGTCCTCACACGCGCTGATAAGGCCCAGCCGTTCGCCCTCGCCGGAGCGGAGCGCCGAGAAGGTCATGCGCACGGGCACCGTCGTGCCGTCGGCCCGGCGCAACCCCGTCTCGTGTCGCGTGAACGCTCGCGGGTTGCCGTCGATCGCCATCTCGATCGACGCGAGCGGTACCGTCGCGCCGACAAGCGCCGACCAGCGGCAACCGATCGCCTCGGATGCCGCCACTCCGATGATCTCCTCGGCAGCGCGGTTGAACGCGGTGATCCGGTGCTCCCGGTCGAGCGCGATCAGCCCGGTGCCGACGGACTGGAATACGAGATCCTTGAACGCCTGGAGATCGCGAAGGTCCTTTTGTTGTGTCTCGAGCTCCTGCCGGGTGGCGCGATACCGCTCGCCGAGACCGCCGGCGACGATCGCGACGACGAGGAACGTCACGGCGTTGAGGAACATCGTAAGCATCTCGAGCGTCGTCGCCCCAGGGGGCGCGTCGAAGAACATGCTCAGCGGGAGCACGGTGCGTCCTACGACAATGCCCGTGTACAGCATGCTGGAGACGGCCGCGATGGCGAGGCCTCGCGTGCGGGACAGCAACACGCAAGCGGCAGTGACGCAAAGCACGTACAGGAAGGCGAAGATCGAGCGCGCGCCGCCGGTCGCCGCGACGACCGCCGTGATGAGCGCGGCGTCGAGCAGGCAGATCAACCACGCGAGGCGCCGCGGCTGGGCCGGCGGGCCGAACAACAGCAT
>QHSV01000278.1 GCA_003221655.1 Candidatus Rokuibacteriota bacterium | reverse complement strand
GATGGCCTGCGGGTGGATGATGCCCTCGATCACGATCTCGGCGCGGGCAGGGTAGGGGATGCTCCCGACCTGGCCCTTGACGAGCTCCACCGGCCGGCCGGTCAGCCCTCCGACGAACTCGAGCTCGGAGATCGTCTTCGCGAAGGTGAGCGAGGCGGCGATGAACATGGCGGGGTCGACGCCCCAGACGGCGACGATCTCGCACGGCTCGTTGCGGCTCCAGTAGCGCTCGATGTGCAGCCGCGCGTCCTTGCCGGGCGAGAGGTAGAGGCCGACGTGATTGCGATCGTGCACCATCTGCCGGTAGCAGCCCACGTTGAGCCAGCCGGCGTCCGGGTCGCGCGTGATGATCGCGTCGGCGGTGCCGATGTAGCGGCCGCCGTCGCCGGGCCAGTGGCGCGCCGCCGGAAAGATCGTGATGTCGACGTCGTCCCCGTAGCGGTGGTTGGCGTTCACGGGAGCGAGGTCGGCTTCGACCATCACCGGCGAGAGCGTGCTCGTGAACTTGCCCCGGCAGCGCTGGATCAGGTCCATCGCGCTGAGCCCGGATGGCTCGCCGATGGCGAGCGCGAAGCGGTCCACGCTCGAGCCGATGATGTTCCAGAGCGCCCGGAACCCCGACGGACAGCCCTTGACGTTCTCGAAGAGCGGGGCGGGAGCGCCGATCTGCTGGTGCGCCATGTAGGTGATGGCGCCCATCTCCTCGTTCCAGTCGATCGGCTCGCGGACCCGCGTGATCTGGCCGATGGCCTCGGCTCTGGCGAGCCAGTCGCGAAGGTCGCGCGGCGCCGCCGAGGGCTCGGACTCGCCCGACAGCCTGCGAACGTCGTGGACCGCGCTCGTATCCTCCATACCGACCCTCCGCTAACGATTTCGTTCGAAGGCTATCACATCAGGACTTCGGAGCCGACTTGGGTCCGAAGGGCTCCGGACGGAATCCGCCGTCGCGAGCCTCCAGGAACGCCTTCAGGCCACCCGACTGCATCGCCGCGATCAGCTCGGCGCGCTGGGTGTTGTACGACGCATGGGCCATGCTCGAGAACGGAATGTTCATCAGCATGCCGGCGCCCAGGCCCATGGCGAGCAGGCCGTAGCAGGTGACCGCCTTGTTGAGCCGTACCGAGGGCTCGGGCACCCGGGCGATCCGTTCGGCCAGGGCTCGCGCGCGCGGCAGGAGCTCGGCCAGGGGCACGACCTCGTTGACGATGCCGAGGCGGAGGGCCTCGGCGGCGTCGAAGTGGTCGCCGGTCAATGCGTAGCGATGCGCCGCCTTCCAGCCCGCGAGCGCGGCGAAGAGAAACGTCGTGTTCGAGACGTGGCGGACCTCGGGCTGCGCGAAGACGCTGTTGTCCGCGGCGATGGTGATATCCGAGGCGAGCGCGTACCAGAATCCGCCGCCCATCACCCAGCCGTGGACGGCCGCGATGACCGGCTTCGTGAGGTGCCAGAGGTGCAAGAGCTCGGTCACGGAGTCGCGGTCGCGCGCCCACCACCGCTTGATGTACTCGGCGACCTCGACCCCGGTGGCGTCGAGCGACGATCGGCCGTCCGGGCGGCGCGCGATGTCGAAGCCGGCCGAGAACCCGCGGCCCGCGCCGGTCAGGATGATCGCGCGGACCTCGGCGTCGGCATCGGCCTCGTCCAGAGCCGTGTGGACCTCCGCCGTCATTTGCGGGTTGATGGCGTTGATGGTGTCGGGCCGGTTGAGCGTGAGCGTGACCACCGGTCCCGCTTTCTCACATCGGATCATCTCGTAGGCCATTGCGTCCCCTCCAATTCATAGCCTTGCGCATCACTGGGCTGTCACGCGAACTCGATCAGCCAGTCCACTGCCACCACGCCCCGCCCTTCGTCGAGCACGAGGAGCGGATTGATGTCGAGGGCTCGGAGCGATTGCCGATGGGCCTCGGCGAGCGCCGCCAGCCGGACGATCGCGCCCGCCAGCGCTCCCGTGTCCGCCGGCGCTCGGCCGCGGGCGCCGGACAGGATCGCGGCGCCGCGCAGCTCGGCGATCATCGCCGTCGCGTCGGCCAGGCTGACGGGCGGCACGCGGAGCGAGACGTCGCGAAGCTGCTCGACGAAGATGCCGCCGAACCCGCAGACGACCGCTGGGCCGAAGAGCGGATCGGTCTTGACCCCGAGGATCATCTCCCGGCCCCCGGCGATCACGCGCTGGACGAGCACGCCCTCGAGGCGGGCCGCGGGCGCCCGTCGGCGGACCTCGTCGAGCATGTCCTTGAAGGCCGCGCGGACCGCCGCCGCGTCGCCGCACCCCACGCGAACGCCGCCGACGTCGGTCTTGTGCGCGATTTGAGGCGAGTCGATCTTGAGCACCACGGGATACCCGATCCGCTCCGCGGCCCGGACCGCTTCTTCCGCGTCCTTGGCGGCGCTTGTCTCGGCCAGCGGCACCCCGAAGTCACGCAGGAGCCGAATTGCCGCCTCGTGACCGAGTGCTCCGCGCCCGGCAGGCTGTGTGAGCGCGGGCGCCGAGTCGACAGGGTGCACGGCCGCGGGCCGGTCCAGGAACCGCCGGTGCTCGCGAGCGTTGCGCAAGGCCAGCATCGCGGTCTCCGTGCTCTCGAGGAACGGGACGCCGACCTCGGCGAGGGCACGGACGACGTCCTGGTCGAGGTCGCCGCCGGCGAATGAGCTGAACGCGAGCACGAGACGGTCAGTGCCTGTCTGCAATGACTCGCGCATGGCTCGGCTGAACGGTCGCGAGGGCGCCCCGACGCCGGGACGGGGCACGTTGGCCCGCAGATTCACGGCCACCACGTCGACGGCCTCGTCCTGGAGCAGGACGTCGAACAGTTGCGGGAAGAGCCGCGCGTCCTCGTACATGGCGCCCGTGCCGTCGAGCGGATTTCGTGGATTCGCGAAGTCCGGCATGAAGCTTCGGAGCGTCTCCACCGAAGCGGCCGACAGCGGTGGGAGCTCGACGCCGGCGCGATCCGCGGCGTCCGAAGCGCGCCCGCACTCGCCGCCGAGACCGCTCAGGATCCCGACCCGCCAGCCGCGACGGCTGTACCGCCCGGCGGCCGACAAAAGGGCCAGCGTGTCGATCATCTCGTTGATGCTCGAGACTTGGACGACGCCGCTCTGCCGGAGCACCGCGTCGATGATCTCGGGCGTGCCGGCCAGCGACCCGGTGTGCGCCAGCATCGCCTGCCGAGCGTTCTCCGACCGGCCGACTTTCAGCACCACGATGGGCTTCCGCTGATCCCGCGCCCGCGCCGCCGCTTGACGGAACTTCACCGGCTGCTTGAAGCCCTCGACGAACGCGCCGACCACCGCCGTGTCCTCGTCCTCGACGAGGAACGCGAGGTAGTCCTCGACCGTGAGCCCGGCCTGGTTGCCGCAGGAGACGATGTAGCTCAACCCGACGCACCGATGCTGCATCAAGTACTCGCCGATCGCGTGGCTGAAGCCGCCGCTCTGGGACACGAGTCCGACGGCGCCCGGCCGCAGCGGCTCCGCCACGTCAGCGCTGAAGGTCGCTGCGCCCAGGCGGATGTTGAAGACGCCGTAGCAGTTCGGCCCGCAGATGAGGAGGCCCTGGTCGGCGGCGAGGCGCTCGAGCTCGGCCTGTCGCTCCCGGCCGGCGGGCCCCGCCTCGGCGAACCCGCTCGACAGCACGACGGCCCCGCGGACCCCGGTCTCGGCGGCGGCCGCGAGCACTGCAGGGACCTGTTCAGCCGGGATCGCCACCACGACGGTGTCCGCGGGCTCCGGCGTCGAGGCAAGATCGGGATAGCAGGGCAGCCCGAGGATGTCGGCGTACTTCGGGTTGATCGGAAAGATGCGGCCTCGGTAGCCAA
>QHSV01000277.1 GCA_003221655.1 Candidatus Rokuibacteriota bacterium | reverse complement strand
AGCGTGCTCGATCGCGCCGTCGAAGCTCGTCGGCGCGCTCGGCGCCGGCGCCGGCCTCTATGAGTCTGGGAAAGTCCGCGTGCATCCCACCGGCATGGTCACCGTGTTCACCGGCTCGCACTCGCACGGGCAGGGCCACGAGACGACGTTCGCCCAGCTCGTGGCCGACAAGCTCGGCATTCCCATCGAGCAGGTCGACATCGTCCATGGCGACACCGGATCGGTGGCGTTCGGCATGGGTACGTACGGCAGCCGCTCGGCCTCGGTCGGCGGCACCGCCATTCTCATGTCGCTCAACAAGATCATCGAGAAGGGCAAGAAGATCGCGGCGCACCTGCTCGAAGCGTCGTCCGGCGACATCGAGTTCGGGGGCGGCCAGTTCTCCGTCAAGGGCGCGCCGGGCAAGGCGGTGCCGTTCGGCGCCGTGTCCCTCACCGCGTACGTGCCGCACAACTATCCGGAGGGGCTCGAGCCCGGGCTCGAGGAGACGTCCTTCTACGACCCGTCGAACTTCTGCTTTCCCTTCGGCGCCCACGCCTGCGTCGTCGAGGTGGAGCGGGAAACGGGCAATGTCCGCATCCTCCGCTATCTGGCGGTGGACGACGTCGGCAACGTCATCAACCCGATGATCGTGGATGGCATGGTCCACGGCGGCATCGCTCAGGGCGTCGGTCAGGCGCTCTGGGAAGGCGCCGTGTACGACGGCCAGTCCGGCCAGCTCATGACGGGCAGCATGATGGACTACGCGCTGCCCAAGGCGGATATGCTGCCGCTGTACGAGACCGACCGGACCGTCACGCCCACACCGGTGAATCCCATGGGCGTCAAGGGCGCAGGGGAGACCGGGACGATCGCGTCGCCGCCGGCGGTCGTGAACGCCGTGGTGGACGCGCTCGCGCAGCTCGGCGTGGATCACATCGAGGCGATGCCACTGACAGCCGAGCGTGTGTGGAAAACCATCCAGGGCGCGAAGGGCGCCCACTAAACCAGGAGAGCGACATGTATCCAGCCGCGTTCGAGTACCACGCGCCCACCAGCGTGAAGGAAGCGCTGGGGCTCCTCGGCAAGCACAAGGACGACGCCAAGCTCCTGGCCGGCGGTCACAGCCTGATCCCGATGATGAAGCTGCGGCTGGCCCAGCCGAAGCACCTGATCGATCTGCGGAAGGTGCCCGGGCTCACCGGAATCAAGCAGGATGGCAACATGCTCGCGATCGGCGCGATGACGACCCACTGGGAGGTCGAGTCCTCGGCGCTCGTGAAGTCGAAGCTGGCGGTCCTCTCCGAGGTGGCCGCGCTCATCGGCGACCCGGCGGTGCGGAACCGCGGGACCGTCGGTGGCTCGCTGGCACACGCCGACCCCGCGGCGGACTACCCGGCGGCGGTGATCGCCCTCGGCGCTGAAATGGTGTGCGAGGGGGCGAAGGGACGGCGCACGGTGAAGGTGGATGACTGGTTCAAGGGGCTGATGGCGACGGCGGTCGGCGAGGACGAGATCCTCGTCGAGGTCCGTGTGCCGGTCCTGCCGGCGAGCACCGGCGCCGCCTATCTAAAATTCCCGCATCCCGCGTCGCGCTTCGCCGTCGTCGGCGTCGCCGCCGCGGTCACGCTCGACAGCAAGGGCGCGTGCTCGAAGGCGTCGGTCGGTATCACGGGCGCCGGCACCAAGGCGGTGCGCGCCAAGGGCGTCGAGGCCGGATGCAACGGCAAGAAGCTGGATGCGGCCGCGATCGAGGCAGCCGCCCAAAAGGCGGCCGAGGGTGTGGACGTGCAGGCGGATCTTCAGGGATCCGTCGAGTACAAGTCTCACCTCTGCCGTGTCTTCGCCAAGCGGGCCCTCACGGAAGCCGTCAAGCGGGCCGGCGGGTAGTCGGCGGGTCTCGGAAGTTTTCTTAGTCCCATCCCGGCACGGTGACGGAGGAGGCGGGTGCCTGCGGTCTTCGTGCATGGGGTGCCTGACACGCATCGGGTATGGAACGCACTGACCCGGCGGCTGCGTCGCGACGACATCGTCACATTATCTCTTCCGGGCTTCGGCTGTGAGATCCCGACAGGCTTCGATTGCGGCAAGGAGGCCTATTGTGATTGGTTGCTCCGCGAGCTGGACAACATCGACCGGCCGATAGACCTCGTCGCCCACGACTGGGGCGCGCTCCTGGCGCTGAGGGTCGCGTCGCTCGAGCCGACGCTGATTCGGACCGTTGCGGTCGGTGGCGCGCCGCTCGATGCCGAGTACGAATGGCACAAGGCGGCGAAGCTCTGGCAGACACCCGCGATCGGCGAGCAGGTGATGGAGAGGCTGACGCCCGAGACGCTCGCGTCGGGGCTCGTCGCCGTCGGAGTGCCGACCGCGGACGCGACGGAGACGGCGCGACACGTCGACGCGACGATGAAGCGGAGCATCCTCGCTCTCTACCGCTCGGCCGTGCACGTCGGGGCGGAGTGGGAGCCGGGTCTCGCGCGGATCAAGTCCCCCGGGCTCGTGCTCTGGGGTGCGGACGACCCCTACGTCGCGCGCATTTTCGGCGGCCGGCTGGCGAGCCGGATCGGCGCCCGCTTCGTGTCGTTCCCCGATTGCTCGCACTGGTGGCAGCTGCAGCGTGTCGAAGAGGTGGCCGCCGAGCTCGAAGCCCTCTGGTCTTGAGCGCCCTGGGGCGTGCGTGATCGCGGCGGTCGTGCTGGCGGCGGGGCTCGCCCGACGCATGGGACGGCAGAAGCTCCTGCTCCAGCTCCAGGGCAAGGCGGTCGTGCGCTGGGCCGTCGAGCGGATCATCGGGCACGTCGATGACGTCGTCATCGTCACCGGTCAGGACGACACAGCGATCCGTCAGGCTCTGTCCGATCTGACGGTTCGCTTCGTCGCGAATCCTCGCCCCCAGGACGGCCAGGGGAGCTCGATCGCCGTCGGCGTTGGCGCGTTGAAGCCGTGGACGCGCGCCGCGCTGATCGCGCTCGGTGACCAGCCTCGGATCCCCGATGCGGTCGTGCGCGCGCTGATCGAGGCCTTTCAGCGCTCGGGAAAGGCGATCGTCGCGCCGGTCTATCAGGGCGAGCAGGGCACGCCGGTCGTCTTCTCGTCGGAGATTTTTGGCGAGCTGCGTGCGCTCACGGGCGACGCGGGCGCGCGCGCCGTGGTGCGGGCGCATCCGGAGCGCGTCGAGGCGGTCGCCTTCGACCTCGCGATGCCGCCCGACGTGGACACGCCGGAAGACTACGCGAAGCTTCATGTACAATAGCTAGCCATGCGCGACGAGATCCGGAAGATCCAGGAGATGATGGAAGCGGCCGAGTACGTCACGGATGCGCCGGTCGCGACGTCCGTTCACCTCGCGATGCGGCTGCGCAAACCGCTGCTCATCGAAGGCCCGGCCGGCGTGGGGAAGACCGAGGTCGCCAAGGTGATGGCGCGCATGCTCGGGACGAACCTGATCCGGCTCCAGTGTTACGAGGGGCTCGACGCCTCCACCGCGCTCTACGAGTGGAACTACCAGAAGCAGCTC
>QHSV01000011.1 GCA_003221655.1 Candidatus Rokuibacteriota bacterium | reverse complement strand
GGGACTCATGGCACGAACGCCCTTGTGGCCCATCTCCTCGGCCGCGACCATCAGATCCTTGCTCGTCACGCCGAGTTCCTTGGCGAGCTCGATGACTTTTATCTTTGCCGCTGCCACAGTCCCCTCACCTCCCTGACGCTCTCACTGCCATCAGACCCGTCTCGCAAACGTCGGCTCCTGAGCCGGCCTCGCAGCTGGGGACCCCAGTCCCGCAACGGCCCGCCGCGAGCACTGTCTCAGCCAGGTCCGGAGCTGGCGCGCACGCCTTCTTGAAGGCGTGCGCCAGCCGACCGCGGCTCAGCGCGCGCTCGACACACGCGGTATCCGGACACACGTAGGCGCCACGCCCTGAGGCCCGCGCGCTCGCATCCACAACGACCGTACCGCTCGGTAGTCGGACCAAGCGTACCAGCCAGCCCTTCGGGCGGGCCCGGCGGCATCCCAGGCACGTTCGACTGGGTCCCGTCCTCATGCAGGCGCCGATGTCTCCTCGGGGGCCGCGGGCTGACCGAGGTCATCCACCACTTTGGCGCCACCCGAGACGTGCTGCACATATTTCTCTGCATGTGAGTAGATCGTGTCCGTTCGGTCGCCGATTTCCGGTACCCGCGACAGCTTCTCGTGTCCAGCCTTGACGATCGCCGCGGGTGAACCGAGCCCCGCAGCCACCAAGGCATCGACGAGCTCGGGACCAACGCCGGGAAGAGCCGCCAGCGCGGCCCGATCCTCGGCGGGCGGAGCTTCGGCCGGAGACCGCTCCGTCTCGACCTCGGACTCGCTCTTGATGTCGATGCGCATGCCCGTCAATTTCGCCGCCAGCCGCGCGTTCTGGCCTTTCTTGCCGATCGCCAGGGACAGCTGATTGTCCGGCACGATCACCACCGCCGACGGCTGGCCCTCACCCTCCGCGATCTGGTTGATCACGACCGACGACACCTTGGCCGGCGAGAGCGCTCGCGCCACGAAAGTCGCGGGATCGTGGGACCACTCGATGATGTCGATCTTCTCGCCGCGCAGCTCCCGGCTGATGACCTGGATACGCGTCCCGCGCAGGCCGACACAGGCGCCGATCGGGTCGACATCGCGCTTTGTCGAGGCGACCGCGACCTTCGCGCGCTCCCCCGCCTCCCGCGCCGTCGCCTTCACGAGGACGATGCCTTCCTGGATCTCGGGAATCTCGGTCTGGAAGAGCCGCGCCAGATAGCCGGGATGCGTGCGCGAGAGCGAGATCTGCGGGCCCTTGGCGGTCCGGCGCACCTCCAGGACGAACGCCCGGATCCGGTCACTGGGGTTATAGCGCTCGCCCGGGATCTGCTCGCGCTCCGGCAGGATGGCCTCCGCCTTGCCGATCTCGAGGATCACGTTGCGCTTCTCGATGCGATGGACGATCCCTCTGAGAATTTGACCTTCTTTCCCGGCGAACTCCGAGTAGATCCCCTCGCGCTCGGCGTCCCGCACCTTCTGGAGGATGACCTGCTTGGCCGTCTGTGCCGCGATTCGACCCAGATCCTGAGGTGGGCGCTCCTGCTTGATCTCGAGCTCGACGTCCAGCTCGGCCTCGGCGTTCAGCTTCTTGGCCTCCGCGAGGCTGATCTCCGTCTCCGGATCGGTGACCTCATCGACGACCCGCTTGCGCAAGTAGGCGCAGAACTCGCCCGTCTTCCGGTCGATCTCGATGCGAATGTTGTCGATGGTGGCGTGCGACTTCCGGCACGCCGACTGGAGGGCAGACTCCACCGCCTCGAAGAGGATCTCCTTGTCGATCCCCTTCTCCCGTCCGATCTGCTCGATGACGCTGATCAGCTCTCGGTTCATGAAATCCGCAACCTGCCTGCGATTCTACGCCTTGCGGGGCCAGGGGACCTCCGCCTCGAGCCGCGCCTTCGTGACGTCGGCTCGTCCAAGCTCCACACGCTCGCCCTCGCGGTCCAGCACCAACCGCTCGGGCGTGACCGCCGCCAGTCGACCGCGTACCTCGGCGCCGCCGGCAAGCCAGCACCGCACCTGCCTGCCGACCGCCCAGTGATATTCCCGCTCCTTCCGCAGCTGCCGGTCGAGCCCCGGCGACGAAACCTCGAGATCGTAGCCTCCCTCGATCAGGGCGGCAGCATCCAGTACGTCACCGATCTCCCGGCTCAATCGCTCGCAGTCCCCGATCTCCACGCCGCCCGGCTTGTCGACGTAGAGCCGCAGCAGCCCCCGCGGCCGGAGCGCGCGCCACTCGAGGTCGACGAGCTGGAGCCGATGGTCGGCCACCACCTGTGTGAGGGCCTCTTCGATCAGGGTGATCCTTTCCGCCTCATCCATGCACGTCCATCGCCCACAAAATTAAAAAAAGCGGGCAACGCCCACTTTTTCGGGACTTTAGCACGTGTTTAGAGCGGAGGCAAGGTTCAGGGGCGCAACTCGATGAACCACGAGCCCGCTCCTGACGACGCTGGACTACTTGTAACCCGGCTTCTTGTTGGCTCCCTTGACCCCGGGATCGTAGACCAGGCGGGCGACGGGCTTGCCGTCGCGGATATGGGACTCGAAGATCTCCTTCAAGTCCGCCTCCTGCACCCCGCCATACCAGACGTTGTCCGGATAAACGACCATCATCGGGCCGTGGCCGCACTGCGAGAAACAGCCGGCCTTGTTGACCCTGACATCGGTCTTCAGGCCGGCCTTGGTGGCCTCGTCCCGGAGATACTTCACGAACTGCTCGACGTTGCCCTGAGTCGGACACGAGTCGCCGGACGTGCACACGAAGACGTGGGTGTTGTACTGTCCCATCACTCGGCCTCCACGGCCGCTGTCTTCGCGGCCTTGCGCTCGGCGATGAACTTGTCGACTTCCTCGCGCATCGCCTGGACGATCTCCTTCTCCGGTACCTTGCGAATCACATCACCGTTCCTGAAGATGAGCCCGATCCCACGACCTCCCGCGACTCCGATGTCCGCCGCGCGCGCCTCGCCGGGACCGTTGACTTCACAGCCCATCACCGCGATGTGGATTTCCTCGTTCAGCCCCTTGAACTCGTCCTCGACCTCTTTCGCGAGCTTAACGAGGTCGACGTCGGCGCGCCCGCACGACGGGCACGACACAAATGTCAAGCCGCCCTTCCGGAGCCCCAAGGATTTTAGAATGTCGATCCCGACGCGGACCTCCTCGGTGGGATCCGCGGAGAGCGAGACGCGGATCGTGTCGCCGATCCCCTCTGAGAGCAGCGCGCCCAGGCCGATCGCCGACTTGATCGTGCCGACGCCCGGGGTGCCGGCCTCGGTGACTCCGAGGTGGAACGCGTAGTCGACCTTGTCGGCCAGCATCCGGTAGGCCTCGATCATCATCAGGGGATCGGAGGCCTTCAACGAGATTTTCATCTCCGGATAGTTCAAGTCCTCGAGGATCTGGATGTGACGGAGCGCCGATTCGACCATGCCCTCTGCGGTGGGCCCGCCGTGCTTCGCGAGAAGATCCTTCTCGAGCGACCCCCCGTTGACCCCGATGCGGATCGGGATCCGCTTCTCCTTGGCGACGTTGACGACTTCCTGGACGAAGCCCTTGCCGCCGATGTTCCCGGGATTCAGCCGGAGTCCATCCACCCCCTGCTCGAGCGCGATGAGCGCCAGCTTGTAGTTGAAGTGGATGTCCGCCACCAGCGGGATCCTGATCTGGCGTCTGATCTCGCTGAGCTTCTCGGCGGCTTCCCGGACCGGGACGGCGCAACGGACAATGTCACAGCCGGCCGCCTCGAGCGACCAGATCTCCAGCAGCGTCGCCTGCACGTCGCGCGTGTCGGTCTTGGTCATCGATTGCACGGTGACGGGCGCGCCCCCGCCGATCTTGATCCCGCCGAGCTCGATCTGCCTCGTCTTCCGCCGTGTGATCATTGCGCCGTCCTATCTGAAGATTCTGAAAGCATCCAGTCGCACAAGGTCATTGTAAATCGCGAATACCATCAGAAGCAGCAGAAGTGCGAGTCCGAGCTGCTGGGCCACCTCGCGCTTCTTGAGCGACAGGGGCCGGCCCAGGACAGCTTCGATGACGAAGAACAGGAGGTGCCCGCCGTCGAGTATCGGGACCGGGAGCAGGTTGAGGACGGCCAGGTTCACGCTGATGAACGCGGTGAAGAGCGCGAGCTGCCCGAACCCTTCCCTGGCCTGCTGTCCTGCCATGGATGCGATTTGGATCGGGCCGCCGATATTCGAGCGATCGATGCTGCCGAGCACGATTCTCCAGAGACCCTTGACGATAGTGGCCGACATGTTGGAGGTCCACACGGCGCCGTGCCAGACGGCCGCCACGGGGTTGTAGGGCGCCGTCCCCATCGCCTTGCCGCCGATGCCGGCCTGGATGCGCCCCACTTCGACTTCGTCGCCGCTCGGGCCGCGTTCCTTCTCGGCGTTCGGCGTCACGGTCAGGCTCAGTCGCTTGCCGTCGCGCTCGACGATGAGGGCGAGCTTCTGACGCGGCCGGCTCCTGATCGCCTGCACCATCTCGTCAGGGGAGAACACGCGCTGGTCGGCCACCGACAGCACGACATCGCCGGGCTTCAGTCCGGCCGCTCCCGCGGGGGAGTCGGGCGTCACCGACGTGATGACGGGCGCGCCATGCGGCCCCGCGCCGATGTCCCAGACTTCCCGCGACTCCTTCAGGATCGGGTCCTGGACAGTGGTGCGCCGGGGTGTTACGGTCATTGGCTGGCGCGCGCCCTCTCGCTCCACGTCGAGTTGGAGGGGACGACCCTCGGACCCCGCGACCGCGCGATCCACGTCCTCCCAATACGACACCGGGCGGCCATTCACGGAGAGGATGCGGTCCCCCGTTCGGAGACCGGCGGCCGCGGCGGGGCCGCCGTCCGCGACCCGCCCGGCCACCGGCGGCCACACCGTGCGCCCGATCGTCGCGAACACGACGCTCACGATGACGGCCGCGAGGACGAAATTCATGGCGGGCCCGGCGAACACGATCAGGAATCGTGCCCAGAGCGGCTTCGCCGCGAACGCCTTGTCGGGATTGACCACGGGCGCGGTGCCCCCTTCCAGCGGGCTCTCCTCGCCCATCATCTTCACGTAGCCGCCCATCGGGATGGCGGAGAGACAGTACTCCGTCTCCTTCCCACGCCATCGCACCAGGATCGGCCCAAAGCCGATCGAGAACCGCTCGACCCCCACGCCCGTCCAGCGTGCCACGAAGAAATGGCCGAACTCGTGGACGAGGATCAGGATGCCGATGACGACGATGAAAGGCCAAATGAAGGAAAGGGCGCTGGTCACGGGGTCCGGCCTCCGCGACGGGCGTCGATGGACTGCTGCACGGCGCGGCGGGATTCCACGTCGATCGCCACGCAAGCCTCGATCGACGCGAGCTCGCCGGCCGGGGCGCCGTCGAGCGCCTCCTCGATGAGCTCTGCGATCTCGGTGAACGCCACCCGCCGGTCGAGGAACGCGGCCACCGCCACCTCGTTCGCGGCGTTGAGCACGACGGGCGCCGCGCCGCCGGCCTCGAGCGCCGCCCGCGCCAGCCTGAGGCACGGGAACTTGTCGACGTCGGGCTCAGAGAACGTCAGCTGTCCGACCCGTACCAGGTCGAGCCGCGCGGCGGGCGTCGGCCGCCGCTCGGGATATGTAAGCGCGTAGAGAATCGGCACGGCCATGTCCGCCACGCCCAGCTGGGCGATCACGGATCCGTCGATGTACTCGACCATCGAGTGGACGATCGACTGCGGGTGCACCACGACCTGGACCTGATCGGGCGACAGGTCGAACAGCCATCGCGCCTCGATGATCTCGAGGCCTTTGTTCATCAGCGTGGCCGAGTCGATCGTGATCTTAGCCCCCATCTTCCACGTCGGGTGCTGGAGGGCGTCCTCCACAGTGACGGCCGCGAGTCGCGCCTTCGGCGTCTCGCGGAAGGGTCCGCCGGACGCCGTGAGGAGGACCCGGTGGACATCGGCCCGACTGTGGCCGGCGAGGCATTGGAAGACGGCGCTATGCTCGGAGTCGACCGGCAAGAGCTTGACACCGCGCGCCCGTGAGGCTGCTGTCATCAGACGGCCGGCCATCACGAGGGTCTCCTTGTTGGCGAGCGCCACCGTCCGGCCTGCCTGGATCGCCGCCATGGTCGGGAGCAGCCCGGCACCTCCGACGAGAGCCGAGACGACGATGTCGGCCTTGACGTCGCGGCACAGCGTCACGAGCCCCTCCGGGCCGGCGAGCAGCTCGGGCTGCGGCGACGGAAGGAGTCGCGCCAGCCGGTCGCGGGACTCCACCTCGAGCAGGGCGACGGCGCGCGGCGAGTACTTCTTGCACATGTCCGCGAGCCGATCGACGTTCGATCCGCGCGCGGCCAAGCCCACCACCGAGAACTCCTCGGGGAAGCTCGACACGAGATCGAGCGTGCGTAGTCCGATGGATCCTGTCGCGCCGAGCAGCGTGATCTGCTTCATGGGCGGCACCATGCGTACAGCGAGTAAAGGTAAAGCGCCGGAGCATTGAACAGCAGGCTGTCGATCCGATCGAGCATACCGCCGTGGCCCGGGATGAGGTCGCCCGCGTCCTTCGTCCCGATGCTCCGCTTGATCGCGGATTCGGCGAGATCTCCGATCTGCCCGACCACGCCGAGGAGCGCCCCGGCACCGGCCGCGCCCACGATGCTACACGCGGGAACGAGCCACGCGCCCAGACCCAGCCCGGCCGCGATCGAGATCACGAGTTGCGCGATGGAGCCCTCGACGGTCTTGCGCGGGCTCAGCATCGGCGCGATTCGCTGGCGGCCGATCGCCGACCCGACCAGGTAAGCCGCGGACTCGCCGGCCCACGTGACGCCGACGAGGAACAAGACGAGGGGAGGTCCATCGACACGGCCCTGCAACCAGATGGCGTACCCCAGAAGCCAGCCGACGTAGACGGCACCGAACAGCGTGTTCGCAGTGGACTCGACCGGCGTGCGCCCCGCGCACCACAGGGGTGCGCTGATGATGAACCCGACGCCGATCACGAGCACGATCTCAGGCGTCGGCGGCCACCGGAGGGTCCCGCCATCGTCCCGCGCAACAGCGTAGAGGCTCGTCGCGAAGCTCGCCGTTAACGCCACGCCCACGCCGACGGTGAGCCAGGTGTGGATGGGGCGCCCGCTGCGTTGGAACATCCGCACGAGCTCGGCGCACGCCAGGCCGCTTGCCGCGACCACGAGCGCCTGGAACATCCACGCCGGAGCGCCGGCGGTCACCCACACGAACGTGGGGATCAGTACCACCGCGCTGGCGATACGCCTCCAGGCCGCCGGCACCCCGTCCACGGCATCGCGGACGCTCACGCCGGCGACCTCGATCTTGCCCACCTCACACCTTTCCGAATCGGCGCGTCCGCCCCTGGAACTCGCCCACGGCGCGATAGAGATCGCCGGGCCCGAAATCCGGCCAGAGGGTCGGCGTGATCACCAGCTCCGTGTAGGCAATCTGCCACAGGAGAAAGTTCGAGATCCGCATCTCGCCGCTCGTGCGGATCAGCAGGTCGGGATCGGGAATGTCAGCGGTATAGAGAGCCCCGCTGACATCCTTCTCCGAGATGTCGTCAGCCTTGAGGTCGCCGGCCTGAACCTGGCGCGCCAGCGTGCGGAACGCGTCGAGCAGCTCGTCGCGGCCCCCGTAGTTGAAGGCCATCAGCACGGTCAATCCGGTGTTGTTCCGGGTCTCGTGCACCACGTGATCGATGCCGCGACGTACGCCGGCTGGCACCCCGTGCGACCGGCCGAGGACACGGAGCCGCGCGTTGCGAGCCATCAACGCGGGAAGCTCCGCGTGGACCGAGCGCTCGAGGAGATTCATCAGGGTCGAGACCTCGTCCAGCGGACGGCTCCAGTTCTCCGTCGAGAACGCGTAGAGCGTGAGGTAGCGGAGCCCGAGCGTGTCGGCCGCGCGCACGATCGTACGCGCCGCCTTCACGCCCTCCCGGTGGCCAGTGACGCGGGGCAGCCCACGGCGGGTTGCCCAGCGCCCGTTGCCGTCCATGATGATGGCGACGTGCTCCGGAACCGGCTGCGAGCGGACGGCCGCGAGCAACTCGGCCTCGCCCGGGGCCGTTGTCATGCGACGGTCATCTCACGAAGCGCTAGAATGACAGAATCTCCTGCTCTTTTTTCTTGAGGAGCTCGTCGACCTTCGCCACGAACTTGTCGGTGGTCTTCTGAATCTGGTCGTGACCGCGCCGTTCCTCGTCTTCGGAGATTTTCTTGTCCTTGGCCATCGCTTTGAGCCGATCGTTCGCCTCGCGGCGGATGTTGCGGACCACGACGCGCGCTTCCTCGGCGATCTTGTGCACCGTCTTCGCGAGCTGCTTGCGCCGCTCCTCCGTCGGCGACGGCATCGCCAGGCGGACGATCTTGCCGTCGTTGACCGGGGTCAGACCGAGGTCGGAGGCCATGATCGCCTTTTCGATGGCCTTGAGTTGGGTCGCCTCCCAGGGCTGGATCACCAAGCTTCGGGCGTCCGGGACCGAGATCGACGCCATCTGGTTCACCGGTGTGGGCGTCCCATAGTAGTCGACGCGGATCCCGTCGAGCAGGCCCACGGAAGCGCGGCCGGTGCGGACGGCCGCGAACTCACGCCCGAGCGCTTCGACGGCGCCCGTCATCTTCGTTTCGACATCCTTGAGCACAGGCGGCATGTCCGTCATGTCCGTCAGCCTCCCGACGACACCATCGAGCCCACGGCCTCGCCGAGCACGATCCGCTTGATATTACCGGCTCGAGTCAGATCGAAGACGATGATCGGCAGCTTGTTGTCCATGCAGAGCGAAATCGCCGCGGAATCCATCACCTGGAGGCCGCGGTTGAGCACGTCGATGTACGCCACATGGGCCAGGCGCTGCGCGTTCTTGTCCAGCTTCGGATCGGCCGAGTAGATCCCGTCGAGCAGGCCCACGGAAGCGCGGCCGGTGCGGACGGCCGCGAACTCACGTCCGAGCGCTTCCACGGCGCCGGTCATCTTCGTTTCGAGATCCTTCAGCACAGGCGGCATGTCCGTCATGTCCGTCAGCCTCCCGACGACACGATTGAGCCCACGGGCTCGCCGAGCACGATCCGCTTGATATTACCGGATCGAGTCAGATCGAAGACGATGATCGGCAGCTTGTTGTCCATGCAGAGCGAGATCGCCGCGGAATCCATCACCTGGAGGCCGCGGTTGAGGACGTCGATGTACGTCACATGGGCCAGGCGCTGCGCGTTCTTGTCCAGCTTCGGATCGGCCGAGTAGATCCCATCGACCTTCGTCGCCTTGATGATCGCGTCGGCGCTGATCTCGACGGCACGCAGCGCGCCCGCGGTGTCGGTCGTGAAGAACGGGTTGCCGGTGCCGGCGGCGAAGATCACGACACGCCCCTTCTCGAGGTGACGGATCGCCCGGCGGCGGATGTACGGCTCGGCGACCGCGCGCATCTCGATCGCCGAAAGGACGCGCGTTTGCAGGCCGGACTTCTCGAGCGCGTCCTGCAGCGCCAGCGCGTTGATGACGGTCGCCAGCATGCCCATGTAGTCGGCGGTGGCGCGGTCCATCCCCCCGGTGCTCGCGGCGACCCCGCGGAAGATGTTCCCGCCGCCCATGACGATCGCGACCTGCACGCCGAGGGATGTCACGTCACGCACCTCGTCGGCAACCCGATCGAGCACGCGCGGGTCGATTCCGTAGCCCTGGCCCCCGGCGAGCGCTTCCCCCGAAAGCTTCAGGACGATACGGCGATACGCCGGGCGGCCGGAGCCGGCAGCCCCTGTCATCTACTCCGCCTCGCCCACCTGGAACCGGGCGAACCGCTTGACGGCGATCCGCTCACCAGTCTTGGCATTCACGCCGTCAACGAGGTCGCGGACCTTCGTCTTGCCGGTGGCGTCCTTGATGAACGGCTGCTCGAGCAGGCACTGCTCGGTGTAGAACTTCTCGAGCTTACCCTCGATGATCTTGTCGACGACCTGGGCGGGCTTCTTCTGGTCGGCCAGCTGGCCGCGGTAGATCTCCCGTTCCTTATCGACCACCTCGCCCGGGACGTCCTCCCGGGCGACGTACACGGGGTTCGCCGCCGCGACCTGCATGCCGAGATCCTTGACGAGATCCTGGAAGGCCTCGGTCCGCGCGACGAAATCCGTTTCGCAGTTCACCTCGACGAGGACCCCGAGCTTGGCGCCAGGATGGACGTACGTCCCGACCGAGCCCTCGCGCGCCTCCCGATGCGACCGCTTGGCCGCCTGCGCCAGCCCCTTCTTCCTCAGGTACTCGACGGCGCCCGACAGATCACCCTCGGTCGCCTGCAGCGCCTCCTTGCAGTCCATCACACCCGCGCCCGTCCGGTCGCGGAGCTCCTTCACCAGCTGCGCGGTCGCGGCCATGGTTAGTTGTCAGCCTCCGCCACCGCCAGCTCGGCGCCCTCGGCGGCCGCCTCCGGCGTCGCCGTCTCGCCCTCGTCCTTCGACAGGGTGCCGCGTCCCTCGTTGATGGCGTCGGCGATCCGTGACGTGATCAGCCGCACCGCCCGGATCGCGTCATCATTGCCGGGGACCGGATAGTCGATCCCGGTCGGGTCGCAGTTGGTGTCCACGATCGCCACGATCGAGATACCGAGCCGCTGCGCCTCCGCCACCGCGATCTTTTCCTTGCGCGGATCGATGATGAACACCGCGGCCGGTAGCTGCTCCATCGCCTTGATACCGATGAGCGCCTTCTCGAGCTTCTCCCGTTCGCGGTCGAGCTCCAGGGCTTCCTTTTTCGGCAGACGCTCGTATTCCCCGGTCTCCTTCATCTCCTCGAGCTTTTTGAGCCGGGTGATGGACTTGCGGATGGTCGTGAAGTTCGTCAGCGTCCCGCCCAGCCACCGCTGGTTGACGTAGAACATCCCACAGCGACTCGCCTCCTCGAACACGGTCTCCTGAGCTTGCTTCTTGGTCCCGATGAAGAGCACCGTGCCTCCGCCGGCGGCGAGGTCGCGCACGAAGGCGTAGGCCTCACGGAATTTCTTGAGCGTCTTCTGGAGGTCGATGATGTAGATGCCGTTGCGCTCGCCAAAGATGAATTTCTGCATCTTCGGGTTCCAGCGCTTCGTCTGGTGGCCGAAATGCACTCCAGCCTCGAGCAGTTCCTTCATCGTCAACGTTGCCATGGATCCTCCTTCGGTTTGCCTCCGCCGCACTCAATAGGCGCGCCCGGCCGCCCTTCGCAGCCTCCGGCTCGCACTACCACCGAAAACGCGCGGCGTGCGTGATGGTGAGCTACGTCGTGTACTTTGCGTTGAGACGCACGTACTCCTCGCTGAGATCGCAGGTCCAGACGCGCTCCTCGCCGCGGCCGAGCCCCAGATCGATCGTAATGTCGTACTCCGACTCTCCCATGATCTCCCGAACCCGCTCCAGGCGCACACCTTCTTTCAGCATCCCCCGCTCGACCAGACGCTCGTCTCCGACCGCGATCGAGACCTTCTCTTGCTCGACGCGCGCCGGCGACTTGCCGAGCGCCATCATGATGCGTCCCCAGTTCGGGTCCTGCCCGTTGATCGCGGTCTTGACGAGTGGAGAGTTCGCGACGCTGCGCGCCGCGAGGAGCGCGTCTCGTCGACTCGTCGCGCCGCGCACGGCAATCGTCACCAGCTTCGTCGCGCCCTCTCCGTCGGCAACCAGCAGGCGGGCGAGCTTCGTCATCAGCGCCTCGAGGCCGCCCGCGAACTGGCGGAGGCCGCGGGCGCCGGACTCGAGCGGCGTGTTCTCGGCGAGACCATTCGCGAGCACCGCCACGGTGTCGCTCGTCGACTGGTCGGAATCGATGGTCGTCCGGTTGAAGGACCGATCGACCGCCCGCCGGACGGCCGGGCTGAGCGCTCCGCGCGCGACGACCGCGTCTGTCGCCACGAAGCAGAACATTGTGGCGAGGTGCGGCTCGAGCATGGCCACACCCTTCGCGATCCCGCCGATCGTGACCGGTCGCCCCCCGACCTCGACGCGCAGCGCCGCTTCCTTGATCCGCGTGTCGGTCGTCAGAATGGCCTCGGCCGCCGCGCGGCCCCCTTGCGGGGACAGCGACTTCGCGAGTTTGGGTAATGCGGCGCGGATCTTGTCCATCGGCAGCGGCACTCCGATGACGCCGGTTGATGCGATCAACACGTGATTCGCGGGAATCCGCAGCAGTTCGCCCACGAGGCGCGTCATCTCGCGCGCATCCTGGATACCACGCTCCCCCGTGCAGACATTGGCGCAGCCGCTGGAGGCCACGATCGCCTGGGCCTGACCGCTCCGCACGTGCTCCGTCGACACGAGCACCGGAGCGCCTTTGACCTGGTTCGAGGTGAACACCGCGGCGGCGCGCGCCGGCGTCGAGGAGTAGATAAGCGCGAGGTCCTTCTTGCCACTCGGTTTGATGCCCGCCACGATGCCACCGGCGAGGATCCCCGGCACTGCCGTGACGCCGCCGTCAAGCCACTCGAGGTCCCCTGACGCCATGGGCTACGGGTACACCGGCGGCGCCTCGAGCCCCGTCCGCTCGCTCCAGCCGCACATGACGTTCAAGTTCTGAACGCCGTTCGCCGCGCCCCCCTTACCCAGGTTGTCGATCGCCGACACGCACACAGCCCGGCCGGTGCGCGGGTCCGCCACCACGGTGACGTCACAGTAGTTGGAGCCGACGACCGCGCGCGTCGTCGGGCGCTCGCCCGCGTCGAGGACACGCACGAAAGGCTCTCCCGCGTAGAACTCTCGGTAGACGTCCAGCAAGCGACTCGTCGTCAGCGCCGTGGCGAGGGGCACCGATGCCGTCGTGAAGAGTCCGCGGTTGAGCGGCAGGAGATGAGGCGTGAATGCGACCCGCAGCGGCGCGCCCGCGAGAGCGCTGAGCTCTTGCTCGATCTCCGGCGTGTGCCGGTGCGCGGCGATCCCGTACGCCTGAACGTTCTCGTTGGCCTCGGTGAAGAGATACATCGGGTCGATCTTCCGACCCTGCGCGCCGGCGCCGGTGATTCCCGACTTGCCGTCGATCACGATCCCGTCGAGCCGAGCGAGCCCGGATCGCAGGAGCGGGGCCGTCGCGAGTACCGCGCCGGCCGGGTAGCAGCCGGGCGAGGCGACGAGAGAGGCCGGCGCGATTGCCTTCCTGTGCAACTCCGGGAGTCCGTAAACCGCTTCGGCGAGTCCGGGCAGGTCGGTGTGCGGCGCCTTGTACCACGTCACGTAGTCGTCGGCGTCGTGCAGACGGTAGTCAGCCGACAGGTCGATCGCCCGGCCGCCGTGGCCGCACAGGACCGGCACCGCCTTCTGCGACTCCATGTGGGGCAGCGCGAAAAAGACCACGTCGGCGACACCGGCGAGCCATTCGGGGTCCAGGTCGTGGAACCTTCCCATATAGCCACTCGCACCGGCGACGGCGACTCGGATCATGGCGGACCGCCCAGGCACTAGCGCTTCGAGTACTGGAACTTCTGGCGAGCGCCCGGCTGGCCGTACTTCTTCCGCTCGCGCACCCGCGGGTCACGAGTGAGGAGACCCGCCTTCTTGAGTGGGAGTCGGAACTTCTCATCGAAGCGCGCCAGCGCCCGGGAGAGCCCGTGACGGACTGCGCCCGCCTGGCCCGTCGGTCCACCACCACTCACCGTCACGAAGATGTCGAACTGTCCGACGGTGCTCGTCACCTCCAGCGGCTGCGCAATGATCATCCGAAGGGTCTCGCGCGGGAAGTAGTCTTCGAAGGCCCGCCGGTTCACGACTATTCGCCCGGCCCCGGGCCGGATCCATACGCGCGCAACCGACGTCTTGCGGCGGCCCGTCGCGTAGAATCTGTCGACCACGGCGGCCATCAGCGCACCTCGACCTTCGCCGCGAGGGTTTCGGGCCGTTGGGCCTGGTGTGGATGCGTGGCGCCGCGGTAGACCTTCATCTTCTTCGCCATGGCCCTCCCGAGTCGGTTCTTGGGCAGCATACCCTGCACCGCCCACTCGATGACGCGCTCGGGGTGAGTCTTGAGCATCGTTTCGGCTCGGACCTCCCGCAAGCCTCCGATGTACCCGGAGTGCCAGCGGTACAGCTTGTCGTGGAGTTTGCGCCCAGTGAGGTGCACCTTCGCAGCGTTGACCACGACAACGTGGTCACCGACATCGAGGTGAGGCACGAATGTCGGCTTGTGCTTTCCACGGAGGATTGACGCAACGCGGCTCGCGAGCCGTCCGAGTACCTGGCCCTCGGCGTCCACGATGAACCACTTGCGCAGGATTTCGGTTTCCTTCGGCAACGGCGTCGGCATCAGCTTCCCCTTGACGGCTCTAAGTAGGCGTCCACATAGAAAAATTCGTGACGCCATACTCTAAAGGAGAAGATGAGGCCTGTCAACGAATCTTGGTCTTCCCAGGCCATGGGCAGAGCGCCCGTACGGGACAGGTCGGACACAGAGGCTTCTTCGCGGCACAGCATCGCCGACCGTGACTCTGGAAGAGGTGGGTGGAGGGCGTCCACTCGCCTCGTGGCAGGACGTCGCGGAGCTGGTCGTGGATCTCTTCGGGGTCTTCAGAGCGCGCCAGGCCCAGTCGTTGGGAGACACGGAAGACATGCGTGTCGACCGCGATCGCCTGCTCGCCGAAGGCGTTTCCGAGGAGCACGTTCGCCGTCTTGAGACCCACTCCCGGAAGCGCCGTCAGCGCTTCTCGGGATCGTGGTACCTCGCCGCCATGCTTCTCGACGAGCGCCTTGGCCATGCCGATGATCGAGCGGGTCTTCGCGCGGTAGAAGCCGGTGGAGCGGACCTCCTGCTCGAGGGTCGCAGGCTCGGCGCGTACGTAGTCCCGAGCACCCGGGTACTTCTTGAAGAGCGCCGGGGTCACCATGTTCACCCGCTCGTCGGTGCATTGGGCGGAGAGAATCGTGGCCACCAGAAGTTCGAGTGGATTCCCGAAATCGAGAGCGATCTTGGCGTCGGGATAGGACTTCTTGAGCTCGCGAATGATCCGTCGAGCTCGCGATCGCTTAGCTTCCCGTGACTCTCTCATGAGCCGCTCAACGCCGCGTGGCCAGGAACCGGCGGAGGCGGCCGAGACCCTCCCCGATGCGCTCGAGTGACGACGCATACGAAAACCGAAGGTACCCCTCGGCATTGGTGCCGAAGGCCGCGCCGGGGGTGACGGCCACATGGCTCGACTCGAGGAGCTCCCGGGCGAACCTCACCGAGTCCATCGCCAGGTGTCGTGCGTTCGCCAGAACGTAGAACGCGCCCGTCGGCTCGGTGCCGATGCCGAGGCCGATGGCCCGCAGGCCGGTAATCATCGCGCGTCGCCGGTCGTCGAAGATGGCGCGGAAGCGGCGGCTCTCGTCGCCCGCCTCACGGAGCGCAGCGACGCCGGCCCACTGCACGAACTCGTTCGTCGAGATGAAGAAGTTGCCATAGAGCTTCTGCAGCGCGCGGATGTGCTCGCGCGGGGCGATCATCCAGCCGAGTCGCCAACCCGTCATGGCGTAGGCCTTTGAGAATCCATTGAGCACGAAGGCTCGATCGGTGAACTCGAGGATCGTCCGGTCGCGCCCGGCGTAGCTGAGCCCGTGATAGATCTCGTCGGACACGATGAGCGGGCCATCCCCTCTTGCCAGCTCGGCGATCGCGGCCATGCGCTCCGCGGACAGCACGGTTCCGGTTGGGTTAGCGGGCGAGTTGATCACGATCGCCCGGGTGCGCGGGCCGAGCCGCCTCCGGATCGCCTCGGGCCGATACTGGAACCCGTCCTCCTCGGTCACTCCGACGTAGACCGGCCGTCCGTCAGCGTAGCGGATGAAGTTCGGGTAGCACGCGTAGTAAGGATCGCTCAGGACGACCTCGTCGCCAGGATCCAGCAGGTGGCCGAAGAGGAGCAGCATCGCCGGGGAGGTGCCAGACGTCACCAAAATCTGATCGGGCGAGACGGTCACACCGTACGTCGTCGCGTAGTGTTCCGCGATCGCCTCGCGGAGGGGCAGGATTCCGAGACTGTGCGTGTAGCGTGTACGGCCGTCCTTGATCGCACGCTCCAGGGCCTCACGGACGACCGCGGGGGCCTCGAAGTCCGGCTCGCCGAACTCGAGGTGGACTACATCGATGCCGGCCCGCTCGAGCTCCTGTGCCCGCTCGGCCACTTCGACAGCCAGGAAGGGCTCGATCTCCTGGATTCTCCGCGCAAGCCTCACCGATGCCTCCCAATTCCTGGCCCGTGCTGATCGACCCAGGTCACGGGTACCTCCACAATACGACAGCCGGCGGCCCGGGCTCGGAGGAGGGGCTCGACGTCATCGACGACGATCACCTCGCACATCTCGTCAACCCTTCGAAGTAGGCGACCACCGTGTCCAGGAACAAGGGAGCCGGCGAGCCTCGTTGAACGCCAGGATGACCATCGACCACCCAGGCATCACCGGATCCCAGAGAGGTCCAGTCGCCGCCGGCGACGGGCAGCGGAGGTCTCGTGCGCGGCGCGTGCGACCCCTTCGGCCACCGCCGGCGCCACGGCCCGGTTGAAGACGCTGGGGATGATGTACTCCTCGCCGAGCTCGCTCCGGCTCACGCACGCCGCCAGCGCCCGCGCGGCCGCGAGCTTCATCTCGTCGTTGACCGCCCGCGCGCGGACGTCGAGCAGTCCCCGGAAGAAACCGGGAAAGCAGAGCACGTTATTGATCTGGTTCGGATAGTCGGAGCGCCCCGTCGCCATGACTCGAACGTGCTTTGCGGCCTCTTCCGGACGTATCTCGGGGTCCGGATTGGCCATGGCGAAGACGATCGGATCGCGCGCCATCCGCTTCAGTTCGCGCGCCGTCAAGATTCCGGGAACCGACAGGCCGATGAATACGTCCGCGCCCTCGAGCGCGGCGCCGAGACTCCCCTTGACCTGACGCGGGTTGGTGGCGGCGCCGACCCATCGCTTCATGAAGTCCATGCCCTGTGTCCGGCCGCGGTGGATCGTGCCGTGCTCGTCGACTCCGATGATGTCGCGCACGCCGCTCGATTGAAGAATCTTGATGGTGGCAGTGCCGGCGGCGCCCACCCCCGTCACGACGACACGGATCCGCCGCGCATCCTTACGGACGATCTTCAGCGCGTTGACCAGGGCCGCGAGCACCACGACCGCCGTCCCGTGCTGGTCGTCGTGGAACACGGGAATATCGAGGTCCTTTCGGAGCCGCTCTTCGATCTCAAAGCAGCGAGGCGCCGCGATGTCCTCGAGGTTGACGCCGCCAAACGCCGGTGCCACCAGCTTCACGGTCTCCACGATCTTGTCGACGTCCTTCGTGCCGAGGCAGATGGGGAACGCGTCGACCCCGGCGAATTCCTTGAAGAGCATCGCCTTGCCTTCCATCACCGGTAGCGCCGCCTCCGGGCCGATGTCGCCCAGCCCCAGTACGGCCGTGCCATCGGTCACCACGGCGACCGTATTGTGTTTGATCGTCAACGAGAAGGCGCGCTGCCGGTCGTCCCGGATCGCGAGGCAAACGCGCGCCACGCCTGGCGTGTACGCCATCGAGAGATCGTCCCGGGTGCGAATCGGGACCTTGCTGCGGATCTCGATCTTGCCGCCCTGATGCATCAGGAATGTGCGGTCGGAGATGGCGCCGACGCGGACACCGGCCACGCGTCTCAGTCGACTGACTATCTGCTGTGCGTGGACGCTGTCGCGCGCCTTGACGGTGATGTCGCGCTCGGTCCGCTCGCGTGTCGTCTCGACGAGGTCGACGGCGCCAATATCGCCCCCGGCGTCGCCGATGGCCGACGCGACGCGACCGAGCATCCCCGGGCGGCTCGCGATCTGCACGCGAACGATGAAGCTGTAGCTCGCGCTCGGGGCGATCACGCCGCGATTCTACCCCTCTCCGGGAGGCCCCCGGGAGGCCGTGGAGTCGCTCGCACCGCGGCCCGGGCGCCTCCCGGTTCGTGGGGAACTCATAGAAGGGTCGTCGGTTTAGCCCAAGAGCCTCGGTGACCGTGAATAGGCAGCCAGGATCCCCGGTCAGAAGCCTGGCGGAGCGGGCGGGGCTGGGGTGACCGCCAACTGCTCAGGAAAACCCCAGGCCAGGGCGGGATGACCCTACTCCTGTGCTGGGGGGGTGAATGTCTGGGTTCGGTGAAACTTTTGACGCCGATTCAGCATCTGAATGACCAGGACTGTCGGAGAAAGCCGGTGACACGATGACATTCAGACAAAGTCGCGATGCTGCTGAGAGCAATTCTGCGGCTTCGGCTGGCCTGACATCGACGGGCGAGCGGGAGGCTCCGATCCTTATCGACGACGAAGCGGAGGAGGTTCCGCGGATAGCCGCCGAAGACACGCACGGTCCTTCCCTGACAAAGGGTGAAGACCCCGTCCGGCTCTACCTCAAGGAGATCGGCAAGGTCTCCCTGCTGACGGCCGCGCAGGAGGTCCAGATCGGGCGGCGGATCGAAGTCGGGCAAATCGCCCTGCGGCGCACCCTCGCGGGGATTCCCATGGCTGTCGAGGCCCTGCTGATGGCAGGCGACAACCTCCGTCGTGGCGAGGCATCCGCCGACGACCTGATCGTCTTGCCGGAAGGCGGCGAGCTCGAGGTGAAGGCGATCCGGCCCGTGCTCCTAGCCTTTGAGCGGATTCGCCGGCTCCAGCGCAAGATCGCCAGGCTCGAGGGGGCCCGCGCCGCAAAGCGGCGGTCGGCAGCCTATCGCAAGGACACGGTCACGGCGATCACTGTCGCGCGTCAGGCGATCCAGAAGACCGTCGCAGAGATGCCGCTGAAGCCCGCGCTGATCGACGACCTGGTCGCGCAGG
>QHSV01000276.1 GCA_003221655.1 Candidatus Rokuibacteriota bacterium | reverse complement strand
GAATCGCGCGGCCGATCGTCGCGTTGGCCCGGAAGCCCGGACCGAACAAGTTCCCGCGCGCGTTGACCCCGATCTCGCGTGCAACCGGTCCGTTGACGATGAGCACCGGACTGGCCGGGTTCGTCGTGCCCTGGATACCGTACAGGTTGAACTGCTTGGCGAGGATGGCCTTCACCGCCGTCACGATGACGGGGAAGTACTCCGGCTTGCACCCGGCCATCACCGCGTTGACCGCCAGCTTGGCGATCGTTGCCTCTCCCCAGCGCGGGGGCATCGGACCCAGCGAACAGGACGGGTCGAGATCGCTGAAGGCCAGCATCTGCGCGACCCGCTCCTCGGTCGGTGGCACGAACGGCAACCCGTCGGTCCAGCCTTCGCTGGCGAACCGGTCGAAGATCGCCTCCGGGTCGTCCGCGACCGTGACGCGCTCGACGACCGCGGCCGCCGCGGCAGGCCGGCTCGAACCGGCGGCGGTATGCAGTCCGGCGGCCCCGTTCGCGGACGCGCCCGTCTCGGTGGCGATCTCCACGACCGCCGCCATCACGGGCTCGGCCCGCCCACGCATCTCCGGGTGCGGGACGCTGACGATCGGATGCGGCACGTACACGGCCGGCAGGCTCGGCTGGCCGAGACTCGTCGTGACGATCTCGTACAGCGACCGGAATTCTTCAGTGACGATGGTTGCGGTCGGAATGCCGCGCTTCTCGAACTCGATGCTGTCGTGGACACTCCACGACGTGCAGGATCCTCAATCGGCTATCCCGTTGATCACCACGTCGCACTCGCGGGCGGCCGCCTCGAGCATCTCGTCGGGCACCGGGAGCGCGGCGGCCTTCTTGTCGTAGCGGATGATCCTGGACACGCCGTGCGCGCTCTGCAGCAGCTCCTCGACGCGATCCAGGAACGGTCGGGTGCCAGACTTCGAGTTGTTGAGTAGGCCGACGACGCGACCCTCGAGCGTTGGGACACGCTTGGCCAACGGCACGGCGTTCCCAGCGATCACAGCGGCCGGAACGAGCAATTCGATAGTAGCCATGCCCGCGGCACCCTCCCTCTCTCCTAATCTAGTTCGTGTCGACAATCCGTCCAGTCCCTCCCCATTCCTTCCTTGCGGCCGGCGCCGTCACCCTCGGGTGCGCGCGACGATCTGCCTAAAACGGCATCGTGTCAAGCGGCTTTCGGCACCGCCTTTACTTCCTGCGACCTTGCACCGAGGGCATGGCACCAGACTCGGTCATGAAGGTTGGAGACGTTACTGGATGGTCGCTCGACGCAGCGAAGCGGTTACGGGTCGCCCCGTATCATCATTCTCGCCTCGGTACCTGAGGATGCCGGGTTGGGCTTCGAAGATTCGGCCTCGGTGGAGGACGACTGCCCAGCCGCCGGCGGCTACGGCGTCGGCCGCCGGCGCCTGACTTTGATACTCGCGACTCTCAGCGCGGCGCGGCGCTTCCAGCGGGCGGCTTCGAATCGCATTCCGGAGACCTCCCAGTGGTGAGCGATGAGTGACGCGTACTCGCCGAGCCGATCCGCCTTGAGCTTCTCCAGGGCCGTCGCCACCGCGGCGTGCAGCCGGGCACGTCGCTCGCCGAGCTGCGAGCGGTAGGCTACGTCGCCCATCAGCGGATGCTTGAACGTATACTCCGGCTGCGGAGAGAGCGTGACCAGGCGTAAGAACTCCTCCTCCTGGAGCGCGCGGAGGGCCGCATCGAGGTCGTGTTCGTCGACCAGGCCGCTGACCTCCCGGAGCAGCGCCTCGTCGAACTGCTTGCCGATGACGGCCGCGGACTGCAGGAGGCGTTTGGCCGGTTCGCCGAGTCGATCGATGCGAGCGGCGAGGAGCGCCTGCACCGTCGCGGGAAGAGCGAGCGCATCGATCGGCGCCGTCAGACGATAGGCCCCCCGCGCCCCGACGAGGCTCCCGGACGCCGCCAGCGCCTGCACCACCTCCTCGGTGAAGAACGGGTTACCGCCGGTGCGCTCGAGGATGCGGGCGGACAGCTCGCCGAGCGAGCTGTCCGATCCGAGGAGGTCGTGCAGCAGCTCGCGGCTGGCTTCTGCGCCGAGTGGAGAGAGCGCAAGCTGATGGTAGTGCGATCCTCCGATCCACGCCGGCTGGTACTCGGGTCGAAAGTTTGCGAGCAGGAGCGTCCGCGTGCCGCGCACCGACGCCGCGATCTCCCCAACCAGGTCGTCGCTCGCACGATCCATCCAATGCGCGTCGTCGACGAGCACCATGCCGGGCTGGTTCGTGCTCCGCAGGCGAAAGAAGCGTCGCATGAAGGCCGCGAGCTGGCTGGTAGCCCGCTGCGGGGGATGGCTCGGCGTTGCGGCATCGCTGACGCCGAGGACCTCGAGGACCAGAGGTACCGCGTCTCCGAAACCGGCGTCGAGGGCAGGGAGCTGTTGGGCGACGCTTCGCCGAATCGCCTCGACCCCGTCACCCTGGGCGAGGCCCAAGTAGCTGCGCAGGAGGTCGCGGATCGCCAGCCACGGAACCGTCGCGCCATGCGTCGGGCAATGGACTTCGTACACCGCGACCCCACGCGCGCGGCAGCGCTGGACGAACTCGAGGCACAGCCGGCTCTTGCCGACACCCGCCTCACCGACCACGCCGACGACTTGCCCGTCCGACCCGATCGAGCGGGAGAGGATCCCGTCGAGCCAGCTGAGCTCCGCGTCCCGTCCAATGAGACGGGAGAGGCCCCGGAGACCCGCGGCGTCGAGCCGTGTGCGTGAGGGCCCGATCCCGCGCAGCTCGAAGACCCGGATCGGAGCGCTCACCCCTTTCGTCGACCGAAGACCGGCGTCCGCGAGAGCGAAGAACCCCTCGACCAGCCGAGCCGTCGTCTCGGTGAGCAGCACGGTGCCCGGCGCGGCCATCTGCTCCATGCGTGCCGCGAGGCCGACGCAGTGGCCCTGGGCCGTGTAGTCCATGCGCAGGTCGTCGCCGATCTTCCCGACCACCACCTCGCCCGAGTTGATTCCCATCCGGACGGAGAGCTCGAGCCCATCGGGCCGGAGCGTGTCCGCGTAGGCGCGTAGCTCTTCCATCGCTGAGAGGGCAGCGTGGCAGGCTCGCCGGGCGTGGTCCTCGTGGGCGAGGGGAGCTCCGAAGAGCGCCATCACGCCGTCACCGGTGAACTGGTTGATCGTGCCCTCGAACCGGTGGACTTCCGCGGTGAGAATCTCGAAGACGTGATCGAGAATGCGATGCCAGTCCTCGGCGTCGAGGCCTTCGGCGAGTCGCATGGAATCGACCAGGTCAGCAAAGAGCACGCTCACCTGCTTGCGCTCGCCTTCGAGGGCATCGCGGGTGGTGAGGATCTTGTCGGCGAGGTGTCGCGGGGTATAGGCGCGTGCGTCGCGCGGCGTCACTGGCGCGCCGACGGCCGGCGAGAGCGACTCGCCGCAGGAATCGCAAAACTTCTGGCCTCGCGGGTTGAGGGCCGTGCAGCGCGGGCAGGCGATGCTGCTCTCGAGCGAGGCCCCGCACGCCCCACAGAAGCGCGCGAGTTCGCGGGTCTCGTGCCGGCAGTGAGGGCACCGCATGCGTGGGACTCCGCCGTCAAGATAGCACGGCGCGCCACTACTGCTGTCGGCGGGGACGTGCTCAGGCCACTATGCGGACTTGAGGTGCGCGGACAGACCACGCCGGCTGGGTTGCCGCGCGATTGCCCCGGCGTGACGTTTACGCTCTCCTTCGGGCCGCCCTCTAAGACACCGGAGATAGCGCGACGTGAGGCAGCAGAGCACGACGGCGGGGCCGCCGCCGGGGTGAGAAACCGAGGGCCCCTTGGAGAATCCTCCGGTGCTCATCGTCTGTTCCTTCCGAGATGCTTCGTGCTCAGCTGGCGGGCCGGAGCACCGACGGGCGGGACGAGTCGCGATACGGCGCCAGCCGCCAGCGGCCGTAGGCGACGAACG
>QHSV01000010.1 GCA_003221655.1 Candidatus Rokuibacteriota bacterium | reverse complement strand
ATCGGTAACCCAGGAGGTGCCGATGCCCTGGCTTGCGACCGCCGTGGAGCGGGCGATGAAGCGACAGGAAGTCATCTTGCGCGCCCCCCTCGCGCCGCAAGGATGGCCGCAGGCGCGGCTGCACCCCTAGTTGCCGGAAAGTTTGGGGACCAGCCCGGCACGTGTGAATCTAAAGGGTGACCCGATCCTCCGACTTATGGGGGCACCCTATGTTGCTCGGTCGCTTTTTGCTTTCCGGCATGGCCATTCTTTTGATCCTTGCTGGTTGCAGCACCGCGCAGAACCCGGTGACCCAACCGGCAAAAGGCACCGCGTCATCTACCCCGAGGAGCGCGCTTGCAGTCGCGTCGCCATCGCTCAACGGCATGCCGGAGGCCCCTGTCTGGAGACGTGGGTCCGAGTGGACCTATCGGTACGGGGGTTCAGCGGGCAATGGCACCTTAGTCTGGTCCGTGGACCGCGAGGAAGTCATCGACGGGGTCCCACACTATGTGATCAAGACGGGCACCCGCGAGTTCTTCTACAGAAAGTCCGATCGCGCATCTAGTCGAGAGACCGTTGATGGCGTGATTGTGATCAAGAACACGCCATCCCGCTTGCTGTACATGTGGCCTATGTCTGTGGGGCAGAAGTGGGAGCAAACCCTGTTGGAGGAGCGGCCGAAAGATCGCCAGAAGAACGAGTGGGTGGACACTGTGACAGTGGAAGCCGAAGAGACAGTCACCGTCCCGGCGGGCACGTTCAAGACCTTCAAGATCGTCCGCCGGAACAAGAAGACCGGGGCCATCCGCTACGAAATGTGGTATTCGCCTGAAGTCGGGCAGTGGGTGAAGATCCGGGAGAACCTCGATTCCGGCCTGCGCGTCGGTGAGTTGATTGCCTTCAAACTTCGGTAGCTGTCTAGACCGTTCACTTCCCCTTCGGCCCGCGCGGGTCCACAGTGTCGGGGAGGCAACGATAGATGGTGGTCCGAGTTACTGAATTGGAGCCGCTTCCGCTCCGCATGAAAAAGACGTTGCCGAGGACCTCCTGCGACATCTCCGGCGTGTCAATTTTCGGGAAAGCCCGGAATTTTTCTTGGAGCGCCTGCTTGCATCGCTCGTCACTAGGATAGGCACTCTCCGGGTCCCACCATACCGCCCGACGGACGCCAGCGTGGGACTCATCGATCTGGCCCCACATCACCCACGCGCACTCGGCGTGGGCCGTCGCAGCTGAGGTGAGCACGTAGAGCGCGACGAGCAGCGCGGTTCGTCGTGCGAGTCGCATCATTGCTTGCCCTCCTCGGCGGTCGCTCGCTTCACGTTGATGTGCTCGTGCGCGCCCTGCTGACGTCTGCGGCCGGCCGACCACTTCCCACTCCCCGGTCTCGTCAGAGAAGCGGTCCCCGACTCGAAGCTCCATCGGCAAGACTCGGCGTGCCCGCTGACGACTGCCCATCTTGGCCGGCTTTCTCACGTTCGCTTCCGCGCGCCTTGCGTCTCTCGGCTCTACTAGCACACCGTCCCGCCCTGTGCTACCGTCCGTCTGCCTGCACCCTGGCCTCACAGGTTGGCGCTCCCGGGCGTCGGGACCCCGGTGAATCTGGCGTGTTCTCGGGGTCTGGTCGTTACCCCGTGAGGCCACCATGGACCAGGAATCTCTCCGTCTTCTCGTCCTGCGCAAGCTCCGGGACGGGCGTCTGCCGCACGACGGCATCAGAAGGGTTTTGAGCGGTCCAAGCGACGGCGAAACGTGCGACGCCTGCGACGCGGTCCTCGCGAAGGACCAGTTGCTGATGGAAGGGGTCACGCTGGACCTTGGCAGAAGGCCCCTTCAGTTGCACGTCCGATGTTTCCAGGTCTGGGATCACGAAAGGCGCGTCACCTAGTCATCGCGGTTGGCCTGAGCAGCAGACGTCCGAGGTGGTCAGTCATCCTGGTGCCGGTTGATCACCGCTCCGCACGTACACGTCAACCAGACGCGATCACCCTCGACACCGCTGTCAAGCTCACCGCAGCGGTGATGCTCTTGACAGAAGGCGGCGAGTTCGTCGATGAGCGTTGACTCGGGCTTCTTCTCGGGTCGTGGCCCAGCCATGTCGGGGTGCGCTACTCGCTGCGGTTCGGCGATTTCTGCATGGCCTTCCTGAGCGCGTCGCGTGCAGCTGTGGCGTCTCGCATCAGCACATCGGTAGCACCGTCCGGTTGGTGGCCTTGCTTCACCAGACGTTGCACTGCCTCGCGCGTCGCCTGCGCCCTGCGTAGGATTTCTGTTGGCAGCGTCACGCAGCCGTAGAGATGCACACGGACGCTGTCGGTCAGATCCCGACGACACCAGGGGCACAAGTGCGCGTGCCCGCTGAGCAGGGTTGCCGTAAGGTCTGAGACAAGGTTTGAGGCAAGGTCTCGCAAGCGGGAATTCCCGGCGCAAGCCGCGCACTTAGCGAGCCAGTGGTCCCGACAGTAGACAACGAGGAGCGTGCGCTCCTCGGCACTCAGAGTACGTGGCCGGTGACAGTTGAGATGGGACAGGCCCCCGTGGCCGAAGATGATGGAGTCGTCCGGCGAGATTATCTGAGAGCACTGCGGACACGTCCACTGTTCCGCCACTGGAACACCCCCGATCCGAAAGGCATGGATCAGCCAGATGCCATTGGGGCAAGACGCCAGCTTGCGTCAACCCAGGTGCTCCAGTGCTCGGCGAGGGGAGGGTAGCACCTCGGCCCCTCTTGCTCAATAGCCCGCGGCTCTCAGCGCATCCCGCGCAGCACCCTGGACCGCGCGCCACGGCGTGCGTTCCAACGCCGAGGCCGTTGCGCTCGTGATCGAGTGTTCCATCCCGGTCGTGTAGAATGTGGGTCGCTATCCCTCCTCGTCGTAGCGCGAGAGCTGGAGGTCGTGGCCTTGACGCGCCGGCCCGCGCTCGTTAATCTGATATCGGTGGGGTAGCGTCAATGGATTCTCCACGCTTCTTCTTCCAGTCGGCGGAGATCGTCGATCGCCTGCGTTGCATCGCGCTTTCCATGAGCCAGCACGCCTGCGTGTGGCTGCATCATGCGGAGCGTATGGCTTCGGCGCAGTTCAATGCCGCCGCCTTCCGTCTTCCCGGTCGCGGAGTCTTCTGACCTCAAGCGCCTCATCCGGTGCGACGGGACCCCAGGTCGTCGCGCGACAGGTCCTTTCCTCCGGCGTCGTCGGAATTCCCACGCTCGCGTGTCGTGATCGGAACCCGACGGAGGCGATTATGGCCGGTAGACTGTTAATCGTGTCACATACGAGACCAGGCACGTATGCCTACATGAAACTTGTCACCCAGAGCGAAGACGTCGTGATCCTCGACCGCCGGAATGCGGATCGTCGCCGAATCCATCAGCGGGCGACGCCCGAGCGACGCAACGGCGAACGGCGCCGCCGCAACGTCATGACGGACCTCCAGAAATCCGGCTGGGCACTGGTGCGTCGGTAGGCGCGCCGGGCACGGCCGTATGACGGCCGTGGAAGCCCGGCGAAGCCGAGTGCCGCTACAGGAGCCGTTCACTCCCAGCTCGAACTGCGTCGGCTGCTGGACAGGTAGGTCCGCCGGCTTGGCGCCCTTCAGGATACGGTCGACGTACGAGGCCACGACTCGCGTCCCACTGCTCTTGGGCGGCAGGATTCGTCCACGGATCGGTGAAGTAGATGCATCCGTCGGACTTGACCACCACGTCGTTGGACCGGTTGAGCCGCCGTCCCTGGAAGCTGTTCGCGATCACGGTGATGCTTTTGCCGTCGAGCTCTTGCCGTGTGACACGCCGACTGTCGTGCTCGCAGGCGATCAACCGGCCCTGGAGGTCTCGGGTCAGCCCGTTGGCACGGTTCGTCGGCTGCTGGAACACGGCACGCCTTGGCCGGGGGCGCTCTTCATGAAACTAGTTTCTGACTGAAGTCCTCGGCTACACTCATTAGAACGATAGTTTGTCTATCGGCATGCCGCTGGAGTCCGCAATGAGAGGTCGGCCGGCCTTCTGGTCCTCACCAGCGTGCAGGTGGGTCCCTCCCGACATAGCACCGCTCAGGCCACTAATACGTGGCCCAGTCGGCGTAGGGCTGTCAGAGGAGGACTTTCACGATGAGAATCGCGCTCGCCATCCTTGCGTTCGTGGCTTTCCTACCGGCGCCTGTTCTGGCAGCACCCAATGACTTCCGAGTTGTCTCTGGAACGCTCCTCCACCCGGCGAGACTCGGCTCTGGTGCGGCCGCGGCGGTGCTCAAGAGCGACGAGGGGACCGTTTACTACGCCGACCTCCGCGCGGTTTCCGGCATTCCAACCCTGGAACGGGGGGCTGCGGTGACCTTGGTCGGCTTCGAAGGGTCTCGGCCTGATCAGCTCGCGGCCCAGGTGATCTACCCGCCTGACGTTACGCCTGCGTCGGCGGATGCTCCTTCGGTGCGGTCCCAGCGCATCGACGGCCGCATTGAGTCGCTGGCCGGGGACACGGTGGTGTTGGTGCGGGCAACCGACGGCAATAAGGTCACGGTCCTGCTGCGTGGCGTCAGCACCACGACCCGAGGGCTATTGCAGCGCGGTGACGTGGTGACGGTGTTTGGCCAACCCGGCGAAACCGACTTTGTAGTGACCGGCATCATCCAGCGCTAGGACTGATTCCTGTGGCGCCATCGGCGTGGTCGCGCATCTACTTTAGCTGCGCCGTGTGAGTCGGGAGATCAAGATGCCTCGAGTCCGCTGTTCATGGTGGGTAATGGACCTCCTCCTAAAAAATAGTGGCCTCGCAAAGTGCGGCGACTCCTAGCTGGCCTTGCGAGCATCCTGCTCGCAATCTGCATCAACCAGGTCAGTGGGCTAATCGACTTCTCCCGGGGCCTCTACGCTGCCGTGGCTTCAGCCGTCATCGGCTATGGCCTTCTACTTACTGCGGAGCCGACTAGACGCCTCGTTTGGTCCGGCCTGGGGAGGACGCACCCCGTGGATATTGTCTTGGCCGTCGCTCTCATAACTGGCGCGTTGGGCGGCACGGCCGCATGGTTCCTCATCGAGCAAGAACAGGCGCGGGCGCTCCAGAACCGCGTACGCAACGGCGGGTTTGAGAACGGGACGGACTTCTGGGGAACTGGCTACCTCGAGGATCGAATTAAGAACGGGAATTTCGCGGAGGAGCTGAACCGGCTGCCCTACATCGTCTCTGGTGGCGCAGATTCCCAGGGGGTGTTGGATACAACCGACCGCCGCTCCGGAGTAGCCGCATTCCGATTTGACTACGGCAGCCTGAAGGCCAACCACTCTTGGGGATCGCTCTCCCAACGAATAACACGGTTGAGACCAAGGACAGACTACGCGGCGACGTTTTGGGCGTTGGTAAGCAGGGCGGAGCCAAGGCCCCTCTTTCTGACGGCCGATCGTCAGTGGGCACAGAGAACCTATGTCGAAAACGAAATCGCTGGATGGCGCGAGTATCGACATGTGTTCAACACCGGCGACTCAGACTATATCGACCTCCGCTTTGTCATGGAGGCTCCAGGCACTGTCTGGATTGATGACGTCGCGCTTCGCGAACACAACAATAGAGAAGGCACGTAGCGTGTGGCGCTGGCGACAGCTGGACGCTGGTGCCTGCAAGCCGCGAATGATCCAGGTCTGCTAGACTCCCCGCCAGCCAAACTGCTGAAATCGAATTTCATCTGCAGGCCATGAGGCCATCGAACGTGCAGACGGTCCGAGGTCCTACCCGCTGACACGCCACCTGGGGTCGGGGTTTCCGGGCTTGCGCTGATTTGTGCTGAACGCACCCGTGAGACACGCCGATTTCAGTCCTCGAGTGCGCCGAGAGTCCTGTTGAGTCCTCAAAGCCAGCAACGAGAACTCGAAGGGCGGCGCGGCGAGTCCCGGACGGCTCACCAAATTTTCTCGGAGACTTCCAGGGCACCCGGCTCGCGTTCCGATGGTTGATGCTACTCACGGTGCTATTGCGCTCCGGCTGCCGGAGCCTTCTCAGCCGTCTTCTGTCGGCTGACCAGCCGCTCAATCGCGCTGCGACGGTGTGAGGGAGGCAGGTGCGCATGCCGTTGCACTATTGCCAGTTCTTCCATCCGCCTAGCTCCTTGATCGTCAGCAGGTCTACGCCCTCCATTGCTAGCCCCGAAGCGAAGGAAGGTATGAAGAGGTGCCACGGAGCCAGTGCCTCCGTGACTCCATGGCATAAATCGGCCGACTGATGATCATGATGCGGGAATGATTCCCGATGCTTGCCGAACGAGGCGCTTGGTCCTGGCATTGCTAGAACAAGGCGAGCCACGCGAGGGGCTCCGGGAGGTTTCATTGATGAAAGCCACTACACGCCTCGAACTCATACTGTTTGGTCTGGCACTCATGCTGTTTGGTATCGCCACGCTGATTCAAGCCCAAGCGCCTTCGACGCCGACCGTAGTGACCAGCACAAGTGTCACGGCGCGTGATCCCGGCATGCGCGGTGGGCCGGCGGGCGCGGGCGGACCAATCTACGGGTTGACCGCCAGACAATTGGAGTTCTTTACGGATGGCAAGGCGGACTTCGAGGAAGTCGAGGCCGTGGCCGAGGGGCTCGGACCGCGGATGAACCTCGACAGCTGTTCCGGCTGTCACGCCCAGCCGGCAACGGGCGGCACTAGCCCGTTCGTGAACCCGCAAGTGGCGTTTGCCTCGAAGGACGGCGGGACCGACCGGATCCCGTTCTTCATGACGCTGAACGGGCCGGTGCGCGAAGCGCGGTTCAAGTTCAACCCGGATGGAACGCGGGACGGGGGTGTGCATAACACCGCCACGATTACAGGGCGTACGGGAACCGCCGGGTGCGTGCTGGCCCAGCCCGACTTCGACATCCAGGCCGCCAACAACAACCTGATCTTCCGGATTCCGACACCGCTCTTCGGCGCGGGCCTCATCGAGCAGATCCCTGACGCCGTCATCATGGCCAACCAGGCCGCCAACGCCACCAGCAAGCAACAACTCGGCATCGGCGGCCATCCCAACCTCTTCGTGTCCGGGAGAGCGATCACGGGGCGGATGAACAACAACGGCAACGACGGAACGATCGCCAGGTTCGGGTGGAAGGCGCAGAACCAGACCCTGCTGCTGTTCTCGGGCGAGGCATACAACGTCGAGATGGGCATAACGAACGAGTTGTTCCAGCAGGAGCGTGAGCAGAACCCGAACTGCCAGTTCGCCGCTCTCCCTAATGACGTCACCGACACCGAGATCATGACCACACCAGCCGGATTGAACGCGATCGAGAAGTTCGCCTTCTTTCAGCGATTCCTAGCGCCGCCCACCTCGTCTCCAGACACGCCTGGGGGCGCGTCCTCGATCCGCAATGGGCGCAGCTTGTTCGTGAGCACCGGTTGCGCGCTCTGTCACACGCCGACGCTGATGACGGGCAATTCCACGGTGGCGGCGCTGAGGTACCAGTCCGTCAACCTCTTCTCGGACCTCTTGCTCCATGCCATGGGACCGGGCCTGGCTGACAATATCTTTCAGGGAGGGGCCCGGGGTGATGAGTTCCGGAGCGCACCCCTGTGGGGCCTGGGGCAGCGCATCTTTCTCCTGCACGATGGACGAACCACGGACCTTCTTCAAGCGATCCAGGCGCACATGAGCGCTGGCGACTCGACCTTCGGACCGTCAGAGGCGAACGCAGTCACCGATAACTTCAACAACCTTAGTGAGAAGAAGAAGCAGGACCTGATGAACTTCCTGCGCAGCCTCTAAGACCAGCTGAGACGGACTGTGACGGGCGATCACCGCGGCGCGCTTGACCGCCGGGGATTCTTCTGGTGTCGTGCTCCGTGATGACCGTCACCGCCATCACCCGGCTCCGCGGCGGCCTCCTCCTCGCCACGCTCCTCGGAGCGCTCGGGCTCGCCTGCGCCCGGCCCGCAGCGACACCCGTCGCCGGGGACAGCTACATCCGTTGGCTGGTGGAGCGCTCAATGCTCCACCAGGCGGAGGTGACGGCGCGGCGCTACGCGGGCCACAGTGAGCTCTGGCAGCACCCCTACGCCATCCCGCAGCCGCGCGCCGCGTCGGCGCTGGCCTCCGTCTGGTTCACCGCGTACCCGCCCGCCCAGATCACCCGGCCGGGCGAGTCGGTGCTGCAGAGTCTGGGTGACCCGGAGCTCTGGAGCATCTTCCGCGACATCGGCATCAAGGGGATGCACACCGGCCCCATGAAGCGCTCCGGAGGCATCCGTGGGCACGAGTACACCCCTACCGTCGACGGCAACTTCGACCGTATCAGCAGCGAGATCGACCCCGGCTTCGGCACCGAAGAGGAATACAAGGCCATGGTCCGGAGCGCGCGTGAGAACGGCGCCGTGATCATCGGCGACATCATCCCCGGCCACAGCGGCAAGGGGGCCGACTTCCGTCTCGCGGAGCGCCGCTACGGCGACTACCCGGGCCTCTATTACATGGTGGAGATCCAGCCGAAGGACTGGAGCCTGCTCCCACCGGTCGCAGCCGGCAAGGACTCGATCAACCTCAAGCCCGAGGCGGTCGACGAGCTCAAGGCGCGCGGCTACATCGTCGGGCGGCTCCCGCGTACCATCTTCTACGAGAAGGGTGTCAAGGAAACCGACTGGTCGGCCACCGCTGAGGTCGCCGGTGTCGACGGCAAGACCCGGCGCTGGGTATACTTGCACTACTTCAAGGAAGGACAGCCCACCTTCAACTGGCTGGATCCCACCTTCGCCGCGCAGCGGCTGGTCGCGGGCGATGCCCTCCACTCCCTGGGCACGCTCGGCGAGCGCATGCTGCGGCTCGACGCCAACGGCTTCCTCGGCATCGAGATCGGCCCGAGCGGCGGGCCCGCTTGGTCCGAGGGCCATCCGCTCTCGGTCACCTCCAACCAGCTCATCGCCGGCCTGGTGCGCAAGATCGGTGGCTTCACCTTTCAGGAGCTCAACCTCACCCTCGAGGACATCAAGGCGATGTCGCAAGGGGGCGCGGATCTCTCCTACGACTTCGTGACCCGCCCGGCCTACCACCACGCCCTTGTCACCGGCGATGCCGAGTTCCTGCGCCTCATGCTCGGGCTCCAGAAGACCTACCAGATCGATCCGGCGGCCCTCATCCACGCGCTGCAGAACCACGACGAGCTGACCCTCGAGCTGGTGCACTTCTGGACCCGTCACAAGGACGCCATCTTCACGTTCCGCGGCAAGAAGATGAAAGGAAGCGAGCTGCGCCAGATCATCCGGGCCGAGCTGCACGGCCGCCTCATGGGCCGGGCCGCGCCCTATAACCTCGAGGCCGCCAACGGCGTCTCCTGCACCACCGCCACCGTTGCGGTCGCCGCCCTCGGTATCCGCGACATCAGCCATCTCACCGATGCGCAGCGGCGGGACATCCAGCGCGCCCACCTCCTCCTGGCCATGTACAACGCGATGCAGCCTGGCGTGTTTGCCCTCTCCGGCTGGGACCTCGTGGGCGCCCTGACCCTGCCCGCGGAGTCCGTGAAGACCCTGCTCGCCGACGGTGACACCCGCTGGATCAACCGGGGTGCCTACGACCTGCTCGGCAAGAATCCCGGCGCCGCGAAGTCGAGCACGGATCTGCCGCGTACGCAGGCGCTGTACGGGCCGCTGCCCGAGCAACTCAAGAGTCCCGGCTCCTTCGCCTCGCAGCTCCAGAAGATGTTGCGCGTGCGCGCCGAATACCGTATCAACGAGAGCGAGCAGGTCGACCTGCCGCCGGCGAAGGCCAGAGGCCTCGTCGTCATGGTCCACCGCCTGCCCGCCGGCAAAGGGACGCAGATCACCGCCATCAACTTCGGCCGCGTGGCCGTCCAGGAGACGATGACCATCAAGACCGCCTCGCCGGGCGGCCCGGTCACGGATCTCCTGGAGGAGAAAGCGGTCGGCAAGCTCGACGCGGGCAGGCGGCTGTCGCTCGCGCTCGGTCCCCACGAGGGACGGGTGCTGCTCATCAAGTGATCGCAAACTCGCGACCGGCCCTGAGCTTCTGGCAGATCTGGAACATGTGCTTCGGCTTCCTGGGCATCCAGTTCGGCTGGGCGCTGCAGATGGCTAACATGAGCGCCATCTACGAGTACCTCGGCGCCGATGCGCACCAGATCCCCATCCTCTGGCTCGCGGCGCCACTCACCGGGCTGTTCGTGCAGCCCATCATCGGCCACATGAGCGACCGCACCTGGAACCGGCTGGGCCGGCGTCGCCCTTACTTCCTCGTGGGCGCGCTGCTCGCCTCCTTCGCGCTCATCGCCATGCCGAGCTCGGGGGCGTTGTGGATAGCGGCCGGGCTGCTCTGGGTGATGGACGCTTCCATCAACATCAGCATGGAGCCCTTCCGCGCCTTCGTCGCCGATCTCCTGCCGCCCGAGCAGCGCACGCGCGGCTACGCCATGCAGGCGTTCTTCATCGGCCTGGGCGCGGTCATCGCGTCCATGCTTCCCTGGCTGCTCTACAACGTCTTCCCCGTCGGGAGTGACGGGGAGACGGCCTGTAGGGCCATTCCGTTCGCGGTGAAGCTCTCCTTCTACGTCGGCGCGTTCTCATTCCTCGCCGCCGTGCTGTGGACCATCTGCACGACCAGGGAGTACCCACCCGACGACCTGGAGGCCTTCCGAGAGGCGAAGGGCGAGAAGGCCGGCATTGGCGCCGCCGTTTCCGAGATCTTCCACGATATGCTGGCGATGCCGGCGACCATGCGGCGCCTTGCGCCGGTGCAGATCTTCACCTGGCTGGGGCTCTTCTGCATGTGGCTCTACTTCGGCGTGGCCGTGGCCCGCAACGTCTTCGGCGGCGTGCCCGGCACGACGGGCTACGCGCACGGGATCGCCTGGGCTGGCAACTGCTTCGCCATGTACTCGGCCGTCTGCTTCGCCTTCTCGTTCGCGCTTCCGACGGTGGCCGAGCGGCTGGGACGTAGGCTCACCCATGGCCTGTGCCTGCTCATGGGGTCGATCGGCTTGCTCTCGGTGGCCTTCATCAGCAGCAAGTACCTCCTGCTCTTGTCCATGGTGGGCGTGGGCATCGCCTGGGCCAGCGTCCTGTCCATGCCCTACTCCATCCTGGTCGGCGCCCTTCCACCTGGGAAGACCGGTATCTACATGGGCATCTTCAACTTCTTCATCGTCATTCCCGAGATCCTCGCCGCGCTCGTCTTCGGCAAGATCATGGAGAAGGTCCTCACCGATGAGAGCGTGCTGGTGCAGCTCGTGGGCGGGGACAACCGGCTCACCGCCGTGGTCATCGGGGGCCTCGCCCTCGCGGTGGCCGCGGCGCTCTGCGCCACCGTCACCGAGGCCGACGCGGCCGCTCCGGCCGATGGGACTAGCTCGCGCCGGAATCCTTCAGGGCTTGGAGGACGTCCTCAGCCTTGAGCAGATCGAGCGGGTTCGCCTGGATCCGCGCGTAACGCACCACGCCGTTCTTGTCGAGGATGAAGTAGGCGCGCGCGTGAAGTGGCAAGCTACAGATACTGGCCCGGCCTCGGGCCCTCGCCGGGGGCTCCTTCCGGCGTACCCGGGGACAGGCCGCGACGGCGCATCTCGTCGAGCTGCGCACGCGCCTGCATGTGCTGGGCCCAGAGCGCCGCCTGGATGCCGTGAAACAGACCCTCCAGCCAGCCGACCAGCTGCGCCTGCGCGAGGCGGATCTCGGACTCACTCGGCGTGCCCTCGAGCGGAATCGTGAGCGTCTCCAGCTCCTTTTGTAATTCTTCCGAGAGGCCGTCTTTCAGCGCGGCGAGCGCTTTGCCATAGATCGTACGCAGGCGCTTGCGTCCGGCCTCGTCCGGAGAAGACCTGCGCACCTCCTCCAGAAGCTCGCGGATCATCGCGGCAATTCGGAGGAGCTTCGCCGGTTGCGAGACGAACTCCCCGGCCTCACGCGCGCTGCCTTCGGACGGCATCAAAATTTCGGGCTCTCGGTTGCTCATCGTTTTCTCCTGCAGGGCGGGTTAGCGCTGGCTCGGCGCCAAGCGTACCACGACGATTCGAGGTCGACCTGCGCTATCATGCGGCGAGAGAATCGAAAGGACCGGAGGGGAGAGTGCGTTCTCATCGCTTCAGTGACGACGGCGCCAAAAGATTGAACCAGGATGGTTCGTAGCGTGTTCCGCGCCATCGGGCGTCGTGGTCTGCTCTTCTCGGTCGTGATCTCGCTCGCCGTGGTGGGCAGCGGTCCGACCGCGGCGCAGACGCCCCTGCGCGTCACCCACAGCGTTGACAAGACCGGACCGACGCACACCGAGCTGTCGGGCTCGGTTTTCAACGACGGGACGGTCGACGTGATCGACGTCTACGTGAACGCCGCCGCGATCGACGGGTCGGGCAAGGTCCTCGCGCAGGGGATCCCGTACGTCGGCTCCGTGCCCGCGCGCGGCAGCACTCCGTTCAAGGCGCGAGTGCCGAGCGTGCCGGGGGCGACGAGCTACCGCGTCAGGATCAACAGCTTTCGCTTCCAGATGGGACGCACAGAGTCGCCCTGAGTCCTGAAACCCTCTCCGGGGGTATAATCCGGTCATCCGTCGAACGGGTCGGTTCAGCCACCCAGAAAGGAGAGGGTGATGACCGCTCAGACCGGCGCGACCACCGAGCCCGGTGCCCCCATCGAGGAGTCCTCCCAAGCATCGCGCGACGTCACGAGGCTCTACCAGGAGGGCCTGATCGCTGGCCTTGTCGGCGCGGCGACCGTCGCGCTCTGGTTCCTCGTCATCGACTCGATCCAGGGCCGGCCGCTCTACACGCCGACCGTCCTCGGCACGGCGCTCTTCGGCCGCGGCGCTGGGTTGCCGTGGCCCGACGTCGGGCCCGATTTCGGGATGGTACTGATGTTCATGGCCTGGCCCGCGATCCTCGTGGCCAACTTGCTGGCGGCGGCAGCGATGGGCGGCTACTTCTGGCTGCGCCATCCGAACCTCAGCGTTCAGCCGTAGGTCGGGTATACTGGCGATCGCTGACCCCGTCGTCTAGCCTGGCCCAGGACGCGACCCTTTCAAGGTCGAGATCGCGGGTTCGAATCCCGCCGGGGTCACCACCGCTTTAGGTATGCGTAAGACCCGATTCAATAAGGGTTCGAGGACGCCAACGCCGGTGATGGTGAACTCGGTCAGATCGGCGTTGGGCGTCACGACGATCCGCCCCTCCAGGAGCTTGCGGATCATCTGTCTCGCCTGCTGGACGTTCGCGTGCAGCGGGGCGCGCCACTCCACGAGATGCGTCTCTAAATCCGTCGCGATGCCCGTGGCGCTGAGCGTGTGGGCCTGCTCGATCGTCCCGAGCCGCTGAAGGTCGCTCTCGATCTGGACCCGCTCACGCTCCCGTGTCTGGAGGGCGCCCACGAGCGCGGGGCTGTCGCGCCTCGCGACGCCCGAACACTGAAGTGACGTGGCCCTCGACGTGCCGGTGACGGAGCTGCTGGAGTGAGTGAGAACGTCGAGGTGCTCGTTTCATTTCGGCTCCGAGCGACGGGCAAGGTGTCTGGATGCCCCGTTGTAATTCCGGCAGGCGTAGACCCCCACCTTGTACAGACGAGCGATGTGATCGCGTGCCTCGCAGGTGTGGCTGGTGTGGCGCTAGAGGAAATCGAGCTGCTGGACCTGTGGACCAAGACGCACATGGTGGAGAACAGCTGAAACGAACAACGCCCCCGCGCGGCTGTGCACCGCCGGGCGCCGACCCAACACTCAACCTGGTGAGGAGGAGACGATGGGCAAGGCCAAAATAGCACCGGAGCGAGCCGCGTGAAAGAAGGCGACCGGCGGCTTGGCCGGCGCGGGCCGGCCGAGGAACTTCGCCGCTTGCTCAAGAGCGCGGTGATCCGATGACCACCGCCCCGCGCCGAGACTCGTCACTACCAACGTCGGTAACCGCCCCGATGATAGCCGCCGTAGTAGCCGTAGTAACCAAAGACCGGCGCGGGCACCACGACGACGGGCGCCGGTGGCCCATAGGCGTAACCGGGGCCCGGAACGGGAACGGCGACGCATCCGGCGGCAGCGACGGCAACCACTCCTGTAAGAATTACCGTCACCATGAGGCGTTGCAACCGCGTCCGCATATCCGGACCTCCGGCGTATATGACGTGCGGGCGGGGGCATGTATTTATGGCTAACGGAACCGCACTCGCCGCGCTCCTCGCCCTCGAGGCCTTCGTTCAAGAGCATCGCCACTGCGGCGAACTGGACGGCGAAGTCGAGGCCGATCGCGTCTGGATGACGTGCAGGTGCGGCGCGGCGATCAACCGCGCGCTGGAGAACGTAGCTTGAGACCCTCTGTTAGACTCCCCCGCCAGCCGTCCCCAACCGAGGTGCCCATGCGGGTGATCGGCCTCGTGGTCGCTCTCGGTCTCGCTCTCGCGCCGCTCGCGGCCGAGGCGCAGCAGACTTTCTCTGGTTCACGTCAAGCGATTTCTTTCTGACGCTGCCGTAGCTGCTGCCTCGTCATCGTCGCCAGATGGTACTGCTCGTCATACAGGACCTGGCGTTGCCACATGACGAAGATGATCTTCAACCACTTCGCGCCGAGCGCCCGGAGCGCCTGGCGATGAGAATGTCCCCGCGCTCGCTGCTCGTCGTAATACGCCCGGGCCCACTCACTCGAGTGCAGCGAGAGGAATGCCACGTGATCGACGACGTACCGCAACGCCTTGTCGCAGGCGAAGCGGAAGTGGACGACCCGCAGCTGTTTGCCGCTCCGCTTCGTCACGGGCACGGTGCCGGCGTGCGCCTGCAGATGCCGAAACGACTCCCACCGCCCGGGAGCGTCTCCCAAGCGGGCCCATAACGTCGGCGCCGTGATGCCGTGGTTACCGATCGGCAGCGTTCGGACCCACTGGGCCGCCGGCATGCTGGCGAAAAAATCCTCGATCGCCTCCCGATAGGCCCCGACCGCCGCGACGACCGGCGTCAATTGCGCCACCAGGGTCAGCATCAGCCGGGCTTTGGCTCGTACGACGTGGGCCGGCACGGGCAGTTGCGGCTGCTGGAGGACGTCCCAGAGTGCCCGGGTCCGGGCCTCGCTGAGCCGACGCGCGCGGGCCCAGCGTTGCCACTGGCGGGCCGTGAGGACGGCCACGGCCTCCGGCGTCGGATAGGCCTGCAGGAACTCGCGCGCTAGCGCGGTCGTCAACTCGGTGACCTCGAGCGCCCGCGGGTAGTACGCCTTCAACGTGGCGGTCAGCTGGTTGACGAGGCGGTTCTGCTGGCGGATATGCCGCTGATAGTCCTCCGCGAGGAGTTTGAGTTCCTGAGCCGCGTCCGAGCTCGGCTGCAAGGCCCGGAGGTGCGCGTGATCGGTGCGGAGGAAGTCGGCCAAGACCCGGGCGTCAAACGGATCACTCTTGGCTCCGCTCTGTCGAAACCGATCCCGGGCCCGGTCCAGCGCCTTGGGATTCACGGGATAGACGACGACGCCATGGTCGAGGAGGAAATCCACCACCCGGCCCTCGGGCCGTTCAATCGCCGCCCACAGCGCGATCCCCTGCGCCCGCCACTCGTCCAGCTCCCGGCCCCACTCGCTCAAACCCTCCGCCGTGTGTGGAACCGTGCGCGCCGCGATCTTCGTCCCGGCCTCATCCACGCCCCAGACCGCATGCGTCTGATCGGCCCAATCGACGCCGAGATAGTAGCGCACTCGTCCCCCTCCTTCTGGCCTCGCGGACTCACGACCGAGGCGTGTGAACGGCAGGTTCGCCTTATACTGGCCCTCCGGGGGGGGCCACTTTCTCTTGAACCTCCAGCGCCGTTCTCTTGCCGACCGGGACACTCTGCTGCTGAGCCTCCGGGAGCTCCGCGGGGAACGGTCCTCTGGTCAGCAAGCCTCTGGCCGTCAGACGCGGCCGCTCTCTGCCTCCACCTTTCATTGTTCCCTTGCAAGAGCGTGATCTCTCCTGCGCTACCTAGGATGCACGTGATATCGCGCCGCCGCTTCCTCACAAGCCTCGTCATAACTTTGGTGCCGCTCGGTGCTGCACCCGGCGCGCAGGAGTATAAGGCCGGGAAGACAGTCCCTCGCGCATTTGGCTCCAGATCGACGATCTCGGGGTGGGCCGCTATCTCACCATCCCGAAAATCTTCCCGCTTCGCTCACCATCGAGTGCATCGGCGCCTCGATTATCCAGCGTCTCTGGGACTTGACCGGCGCGACCGGGAGGGAACGTAACTGGATTGTCAACGCTTCACCCTGCGATGAGTGTGAAACGACTCGAAATGTTGAAGGAATTGCTTCCTAGGCTTTCTCGCGTGGCCTTCTTCGGGACTTCGACTTGGCCGGGCAACGCACGGGGACTCAGAGAAACGGAACTGGCCGCGGGGCAGCTAAGGGTAAGGCTTCAATACGTCGACGTATCGCGTCCAAAGGATTTTGAGATCGCGTTCCAAGCCGCAGGCAAGGCGCAGGCTGAAGCCGTCATTCTGCTGGTGTGGGGGCCTCTTATTGGTCCTCGCCGAAAGGAAATTGCAGAATTGGCGATCAAGAGTCGGCTCGCGACGATATACAGAGAGCGAGAGAGCGTGGAGGCCGGGGGGCTCATGGCCTACGGCCCGAACATTCCTGACTTGTTCCGGCGCGCCGCTTACTACGTGGACCGGATCCTGAAGGGCGCGAAGCCCGCCGATCTCCCGGTGGAGCAGCCCACCAAGTTCGAGCTGGTCATCAACCTCAAGACGGCCAAGGCGCTCGGCCTCACTATCCCCCAGACACTGCTGCTGCGGGCGGACCAGGTCATCGAGTAGCGCGTGCTCGACCAACGCGGCCGACTCCTACGGGCAGCCCTCGGCTTCGCCGGGCTTCCCAGACCGTCGTACGACCGTGCGCTGTGGGCGCTCCGCTACTGGCTCGACTGCTGGTCTGGCATCGGTCACGTTGTCGTGGGGATGGCGCGCCAGGGCTACGATCTCCAACTGACGCGGTACGACGAGAAGGGCTGGCGGGCCACCTTCTACACGACCGGGATGGAGCACTCGCCCACCAGCGCTACCGGCACCGGGTGGGAGCGCACGCCGTGGCACGCGACGCAGCGGGCGGCATAGGAGGCGCTGAGGAAGGCCGATGTGGCGTAGTTTCGTTGGTGTCTTGGTGACTCTTGCCCTCGGCGGGTGTGTAAGTTCCGTCCTGATCGGCCCGTTGCCGACGGTCTCTGATCCAACTCACGCTGCCGAGATCGTCGTGATCCGCGAGCATCGCTTCACTGGCTCTGGGCGGACAGACCCCATCACGTTGGATGGCGTTGAGATCTACCACTTGCGCGTCGGAGAGCACGTCGTGATGAAGGTGAACCCCGGCGATCACATCGTCGGGATTCGGTATCGCAACATCACATTCTTATGGGAGGAAGTAACCGTTTTGGTGCGGACCGAGCAGAGACAGAGCTACTACTTCCGAATCGATCCAGGCTACGCACACCCACTCGTGAACGCAGTCACCCCTGAGAAGGGACGTGCGCTCATGTCGACCACGACACGAATCTCCCCGTCAGAGCCGTGAACCGCTTTACCCCGGCTGGCGATTCGTCGGCCGCCGTCAAGGTCCCTCATGAAGGGGGTCGTCCCAGAGCTGCACGAGGCGAACGGCATGCGCGCGTTCGGTTACCTCGCCTATTGGCATGCTGGCCTGCATGTCGTAATCGAGGGCTGGGCCAAACTGCGGCTGTCCGATGCGAAGATCGACGTGCTCGTGGCCTCTCCCAATGTTGATCTCCTGAGACGCTTCCGGAACGGCGCTTTCCACTATCAGCGTGATCTTCTCGATGATCGCTTTACCGACTTCATGAAGTCC
>QHSV01000275.1 GCA_003221655.1 Candidatus Rokuibacteriota bacterium | reverse complement strand
CGTGATCACTGACGAGGAGATCCGGGAGGCGCTGCGCGAGCCCGTGATGACGATCGTCGAGACGGTGCGCACATGTCTCGAGCGGACGCCGCCCGAACTTGCGGCGGACATCGTGGACAAAGGCATCGTGATCACCGGGGGCGGCGCGCTGCTCCGGGGCCTGGACCACCTGTTGCGCCAGGAGACCAATCTTCCCGTGACGCCGGGTGACGATCCGCTGTCCTGCGTCGCGCTGGGGACGGGAAAAGTGCTGGACGAGCTCGATCTCCTGAAGAAGGTGGCCATCCCCGCCTAGCGGGTTCCAGCGCTCTTCTCTGGGGGTTCGGACGGTGAAGATTCAGAAGTTCGTACTGCTTGTCTTCCTGGTGGGGATTTGCCTCCTGCTCCTCACGCTCCAGACGCGCGGGTACGGCTCGGCCGCCGGCGACCTCTTCGCGATCGTGACCACGCCGATCCAGACCGGGCTCGCGAAGGCGAGCCATGCGACCTTCGGCCTTTGGGCCACCTATCTCGACTGGAAGAACGTGCGCGCCGAGAATCGGCGGCTGCGGGAGGAGGTCCAGCAGTTGCGGGTCCAGGCGCTGCGCGTGAGCGACACCGACGTCGAGAATCGACGGCTGCGCCGCCTGCTGACCCTCCAGGAACGGCTCCCGCTCACGACCCTGTCCGGGGAGATCATCGCCCGCGAGTGGGGTGGCTGGATCCGGTCGCTCACGGTCAATCGCGGCCGAGGCGACAACATTCCCCGCCTGAGCGCGGTGATCTCGCCCGACGGTCTCGTCGGCCGCATCGTCGACGTCCGGCCCGGCGCGTCGATCGTGCAAGTGCTGACCGATCCCGCGTCCACCGTCGGCGCGCATGTACTGAGAACTCGCACCCCCGGCATCGTCGAAGGTGACCCGCGCGGCACGCTCCGGTTCAAGTTCATGGCCCGCGACGGCGCGTCCATCCAGAGCGGCGACGTGCTGGTGACGGCCGGGCAGGGCGGGCTCTTCCCCCGCGGCATCCCGATCGGTACGGTCCGGGTGATCGACAATCGCGGCGCCGCGCTCTTCCACTACGCCGAGCTGACGCCGGCCGTCGACTTTGCGCGGATCGACGAGGTGCTGCTGGTAACCGGCGACACGCAACGCGACGTCACCGCCTACTTCCCGAAGGACGGCTGATGCGCGGCCTGCTCGTGTTGACGGTCGCCGGAGGCTCGGTCGCGCACGCGACGCTCACGCCGCTGGTCAGCGTCCGGGGGATGACGCCCGATCTGCCGCTGATCATGGTCAGTCTGCTCGCGCTCCGGCGCGGCTCCGAATTCGGATGTCTGGCCGGCTTCGTTACCGGCCTCCTCCAGGACGCGGCCGGCGGCGGCCTGATCGGCGTCCAAGGGCTGACGAAGGCGGTGATCGGGTTCGGGATCGGTGTCGCCGGAAGCCGGTTGCGGGTGAGTCAGCCGCTGGTGCAGGTGCCCGGGCTCGTCGTGCTCACGATCGCGGAAGGACTCGCGCGGTTCGCGCTTCTCCAAATTTTCCGCTTCCCCGCGCCGTTCGGCGAGTTGATGATGTACGTCGTGATCCCGCAGGCGCTCTTCAACGGGTTCGTCGGCGCCGCCGTCGTGCTGAGTCTCGCCGGGGTGCAGGCCCTTCGCGCGCGCTTCGAAGGTGAGCCGTCGTGAGCTTCTCTCGCCGATCCCTGCCCAGCCGGCGCGATCCCGGGCAGCAGCGCGTCATGGTGATCGCAACGGTGGTGACCGTCGCGTTCCTCGTCCTGATCGGCCAGCTCTGGTATCTCCAGGTGCTCGAGGGCGGCCGGTTCCTCGACGCGTCGGACAAGAACCGGATCCGTGTCCGCCCCATCGCCGCGCCGCGCGGTATCCTGTTCGACCGTCACGGCACGCCTCTCGTTGACAACCGCCCGGCGTTCACCCTCTCGCTGATCCCCCGCGAGCTGCCCCGCGACGTCGAGACGCGTGACGCCGTCCTCGGCCGCGTCGCCTCGTTGCTCCACATCCCCTACCAGGAGCTGATCGACGCGGTGACGCGGGTGCCGCCTGACTCGCTCCTGCCGGTGCGTGTGCGTCGTGGCCTGACCCTCGCGGACGTCGCGAAGGTAGAGGAGTGGAAGCTCGAGCTTCCGGGCGTGATCACCGAAGTCGAGCCGCAGCGCGTGTACCCGACGAGCCGGTTCGCCGCGCACCTCCTGGGGTACGTTCGCGAGGCCAACGACGAGCAGCTCAAGCAGGGGCGTTACCGGCGCGGCGACATGGTGGGGCAGAGCGGCCTCGAGCGGCTGCTCGACGAGCATCTGCGCGGCCAGGACGGCGGAGAGCGCATCGAGGTCGACGCGATGGGGCGTCCGGTTCGCCGGGTGCAGCAGACCGAGCCGCACGCCGGGGCGCAGGTGACTACCACGGTGGACCGTGGGATCCAGGAGGCCGCGGAGCGCGCGATGGAGGGGCACGCCGGCGCGGTCGTCGTCATGGATCCGCGCAGCGGCGATGTGCTCGCCATGGTGTCCACGCCCGCGTTCGAGATCGATCGCTTCACCGGGACCATCGAGCGCGACGCGTGGCTGCGGGTAGTTCAGGATCCGAACTTCCCACTGTTGAACCGCACCATCCAGAGCCAGTACGCGCCCGGCTCCGTGTTCAAGATCCTCGTCGCGGCGGCGGGCCTGCAGGAGGGGACTCTCACGCCGCTCGACCGGACGCACTGCACCGGCGAGTTCCACCTGGGCGCATCCACTTTCAAGGACTGGAAGGAAGGCGGGCACGGCACGGTCAATCTTCACGAAGCGATCGTGCAGTCCTGCAACGTCTTCTTCTACGAGGCGGGACTCCGAATCGGCGGCGCGGCGATCGTGCGCTACGCGAGCGCCTTCGGGTTTGGCCAGCCGACAGCCATCGACCTGCCGGGCGAGAAGAACGGCCTCCTGCCGCGGCCGCAGCTCGGGCGCGGACGTCAGGGGCGGACGTACCCGGCCGGAGAGACAGTCAACATGTCCATCGGACAGGGCACCGTGCTGGTCACCCCGATGCAGGTCGCGCGCTTCATGGCCGCGATCGCCAACGGCGGTGTCCTGTGGCGGCCGCGCCTCGTCCAGCGGGTCGAGCGCCCCGACCACGGCGTCGTGTGGAGCGACCAGGGGCAGGTCAGCGGCCACGTCGAGTTGTCGCCGGTCGTGTGGGCGTTCCTCCGGCAGAGCCTCTGGTCGGTGGTGAACGATGGAGGGACGGGCGCGGCGGCCCGCATCCCCGGCCTCGACATCGCCGGGAAGACCGGCACCGCGCAGATGATCGCCAAGTCGAAGGCCGAGAAGGGCCAGGACCACGCGTGGTTCGCCGCCTTTGCGCCGGCGAAGGCGCCGGAGGTCGTCGTGGTGGTGATCGCGGAGCGGGGCGGTAAAGGTGGCCAGGTCGCGGCCCCGATCGTGCGGAAGATCCTGAACGCGATCTTCTTCGAGAAGATCGCTGCGGTGGAGATCGCCGGCTAGTGCTCCGGATCGACCGGCGCCTGCTGCAGAACGTGGACTGGGCGCTGCTGGCGATCGCATTCGGACTGGTCGTGATGAGCACACTGACGCTCGCGAGCCTGCACGTGGGCCGCGCGGGCGGCAGCGTCGTCGTCCGCCAGGTCCTCTGGTTCGCGGTTGGCCTCACCGTCATGGTGTTGCTGGCGAGCCTCGACTACCGGAGGCTCGTCCGCGCCGCGCCGGCCCTGTACCTCCTGGGCCTGGCCGGGCTGGCCGCCGTTTTCGTGCTGGGCCGGACGGTGTCGGGCGCGCGGCGGTGGATCGTGTTCGGCCCGATGTCGATTCAGCCCTCCGAGCTCTTCAAGATTTGCTTCGTGCTCATCGTGGTGTGGGCGCTCGCGTCACGCTGGGCGCAGCCCGTGGGCAAGCTCACCATCGCCTTGATACTGCCGATCGTGGCGGTGCCGGCCGTGCTGATCATCAAGCAGCCGGACCTCGGCACCGCCCTCCTGCTTGTCCCCGTGCTCACGATTCTGCTCGTCGGAGCGGGGCTGCGCCTCAAGGTCCTCGGCGGCCTGGCGCTCGCGGCGCTGTCCGCGATGCCGCTGGCCTGGCTGGCGCTGAAGGACTAC
>QHSV01000274.1 GCA_003221655.1 Candidatus Rokuibacteriota bacterium | reverse complement strand
ATGGGAAAATTGATGAGGTTCCCACCTAACGGCAGCCCCGTCAGGCCACTGACCGGGAGCAGGCCCGAAAACCCCGTGGGAACGTTCGGGGGGCCGAACACGTTGGCAACAGGGACACCGCCGGCCAGCCCGAGCGCGTTGCTGGGGTCGCTGGTGAACCCGCGCCCGACCACGATCGAACGTCCGTCGGCCTGCAGGACGCCGCCGCCGCCCCACTGGACGCCGATGGCGAAAAGGTCGTTACGGTCCAGGATCTCCATCCGCGCCTCGATTTTGACCTGAGGCAGCGGTACGTCGAGCTTCTCGCGGACCAGCTTCTTGATCCGTTCCAAGTCATGCTCATAGTGCCGGATGAAGATCGAGTTCGTCGGCTTGTGGGCGCGGATCGTGATGCCCTTTGCCAGGACGTCAGCCGCCGGAGACAACGGCACCAGGGGGGGCGGTTGCGGCGCGGTTCCATAGAGCGCCGAGAAGGGCGGCCCGGCGATCGGTGGCGGTCCGCCGGCCGGAGCGATCTGGGCCTGGACGCCCTCCGCCGGAATTCCCAGGATCCCTTGCAGAGTCTTTGCGATTTCCTCGGGGTCGCCGTATGAGAGTCGGATCGTCTCCTCGCGGAGCGGCCCTCGGGCCAGAAGCTCGGCAGCCGCCGCGTCCGAATTCCGCTTCTTGTCGATCGCCTCCTGCTCCTTGAGCTGCGCCTCGGCGGCCTTGATACGGACTTCGCTCTCGGCCTTGATCCGAGCCTCCTCGACGCGGGCCGTCGCCTCGCGCTCCTTGGCCAGCTGCTCGAGAGAGACGATGCGCAGCACGCCGTCCTTCTCGACCTTTCGGAGGCCGCGGGTCTCGAGGATGGTGTCGAGGGCGAGATCCCAGGGCACGTTCCGCAGTGTGATGGACATCTTCCCCTTGACGTCGTCGCCGATGACGACGTTCCGGGTGCTCTCCGCTGCCAGGATGCGGAGGAGGTTCACGACATCCGCGTCCTTGAAGTCGAACGAGATGAGTCGCTGGCCGTTGCTCGCGGACGGCGCCGCGGCCGGCGGCGTCGCCGGCGCCTGGGCAAGCTGGACCGGCCGCGCGGCGGGCGTGGGCGGAGTTGTGGTCGCGCTTGACGCCGCCGAGGGCGCCGGGGGCGCGGCGGTGGGAATGACGATCGCCAGACCGTCGGACTCTTCGCGGATCGCGTATCCGACGGTGCGGGTCAGGTCCAGGACAATTCGGGCCACACCCTTACGGTACTGGCCGCCCCGGACCTGCCGGACCGGATCCTTCCCAACGGTGAGCGGCGTCTTGCGCCACGCGTAGACCGTATCCTCGAGATCGATGACGAGGCGGTTGGGCGACTCCACGAGGTCGGCCCTGTACTGCGCCTCGCGCGAGGTCTTCACGAATATGGTGACGGAGTCCGGCTGCGGCGACACCGTCACATCGCTGAGCCTCGCGGGCTCGGTCTGGGCCCCGCTCCCCGCCGGGACGAGCAGCATCAGGCCAAGGCCCACCAGAATCAGCACCATGGGGATCCGGTTTTCAGCGTTCATTTAGTCTTTCAGCGTTCATTTAATTTGTCGCCAGTCTGAGAACCACGCGGTTAGCGGGTGCGCCGGCCTTGGCCGTCACCAAGAACACCACACTGTCGGAGCCAATCTCCAGCAGGCGGCCATCCCCGAGCGTGTCGCCGGGTTTGAGGATGTACCCGATACCGTCCGGCGCTTCGATCAGCGCGAGGGCGGCGCGGGTACTGCGAACGATGCCGGTCAGCCTGGTCGATGCCACCGTCAGCCCTCCGGAACCCTCCCGTACCACGAGGGTCTCGAAGGGATCGCGGCGTCCTTTCGGCTCGTATTTCGGGACCGCAACGCTGGCCTCGGGGGGCACTACCGGGACGAGGCCGGTCGGCTGCGCAGAGGGCGCTTGAGCGGGTGCGGCGGCCGGCCTCGGTGGCGGCGGCGGCGGCGGTGAGCTACCGCAGGCACCCAGCACCGTGGCCAGGCCGATCGACGTGAGCACCCCCCGATGTGCTCTGGACATCACTTGACCCCTGGCGGCTTGGGAGGCGGGGGCGCGCCGATGGGACGGTACATGTACGTCGCGAGTACCAATTCCGCGCGTACCGGGTTTCGCGGCCGGCTCACGCCGGTCAGCTTGATCTCCGTCACGTTCACGACGCGCGCCAGCTTGGCAACCCGCTCGAAGAATTCAGCGAACTGATGGTAGCCGGCCTCGGCGTTCAGTGTGATCGGGATCTCGCTGTAGTACTCGCGTACCACCGGCGCACGCGGCTGGAACAGCGAGACGCCGAGCCCCGCTGCAGCCGCGGCATCCGAGAGCGCCCGGTACAGCGTCGGGATCTCCCTCTCGCCCGGGAGCTTCTCTTTCAAGGCGTTGAGACGCGCCTCGAGCTCCGCTGCCTCGCGGCGGTACTTCAGGAGGTCGGCGACGATCGCCCGGCTCCGAGCGACCTCATGCTGCAGCGAGTCCAGTTGCGCGCGGAGCTGCGCGACCTGGGCCTGGACGGGCGATAGGAGGAGGAAGTATCCGGCCGCGCCGATGATGAGCAGCCCCATGACCCCTGCGACGATCTTCCGCGGCTTCGGCGCGTTGACGATCGGGTCGAAGAACGGTGGCAGCGCCATGTCAGCCCTCGAAGCGGCAGGTGACCTCGAACGTCACCAGCGGGGACGGCCGGGCCAGATCCTGGCGGGAAACCACGAGGTCGACTTCCTTGAACTTCCCGGAAGCGCGGAGCTTGGACATGAAATCCGCGACCGCCGTGGCGGAGAATGCCGACCCGGTGACTTTGATCTGCCCGCCACGCTCTTCGAATCCGGTGATCCAGAGATCATTCGGGATGACATTCGCGAACGCGTCGGCGAGCAGGATCGGCCGTCCCTGGGCTCGAGTGAGCTCCTCGATGACCTCGACCCGCTTGCGCAGCTCGTTGGCCAGGTCCTTGATCTTGGTCTCCTGTCCGATCTGCACCTTCAGGAGGGCGAGGTCTTTTTGCGCCCGATCGATGTCGGCGGTGAGCGTCGCCTGGGTCCTAATCAGCACCCACCAGTACCCTCCAACCCCGAGCAGCAGGACCAGGTAGACGACGCCGAATAGCCAGCCGAGGTTGAAAGACGGCAGGCTGAGTTTGAACCCGGCGCCCCGCCGGCGAGCCCGTTCGGGCGCAAGGTTGATCCTGATCATTTCTGTTTGTCTCCCGGCCGTCGCAACGCCAGACCGACGGCCACAGCCAGGGCCGGTCCGGCGGCGTGAACCTCGTCCGCGTACGCCGAGTCGATCTCGATGCGTTGGAACGGCTTCGTCAACTCGACCGGGATGCCCCAGTTAGACGACAGATAGTCGCTGAGCCCCGGGAGCTGGGCGCAGCCGCCGGCGAGAACGATCTTCCCGATGCGCTCGGACTCGGCCGTCGACGCGAAGTAGTCGAACGTCCGCTGGACCTCGAGCGACAACTCGCGCGACACCGCTTCCAGGGCCGGGACCACGGTCTCCCACCGGACGCCCACGTCCCGGCCGAGCTTGGCGGCCTCCGCCTGCTCGAAGGGAATCTTGAGCTGCTGGGCGATCGCCTGCGTGTAGTTGTTCCCGCCGAACGGGATGTCGCGGGCGAAGATCGTCGAGCCGCCACGCACGACATTGGTCTTCATGATCGAGGCGCCGATGTCGATGAGGGCGACGGTCTCGCCGCGATCGCCCGGGTTGTTCAGCTCGAACTGGTTGCCGAGCGCGAAGCTGTCGACGTCCACGATCGTGGGAGAGAGACCGGCGTCCTCGACGACCGCCGCGTACTCGAGCACCTTGGACTTCT